>NZ_JAVWUP010000252.1:0-3094 GCF_036667095.1 Gordonibacter sp.
ACGTCGAGCGCGAGGCGGTCGTGCCAGGGTAGCGAGTTGCGGCCGTAGACGGCGGCGTAACCGGTGATGCCGGGTTTCACGAGCAGCTTTTCGCTCTCATTGCCCTCGTAGAGCTCGGTCTCGCGGCGTAGGTCGGGGCGAGGGCCCACGACGCTCATGTCGCCTTTCAGCACGTTCAGGAACTGCGGCATCTCATCGAGGCTCGTCTTGCGCATGAAGGCGCCCACGCGGGTCATGCGGGGGTCGTCGGAGCCGTTGTAGGTGGAGCCATCCTCCATGACCAGGTCGGGGGCGTTCACGCGCATAGAGCGCAGTTTGTACATCTTGAAGTCGCGTCCGTCCTTGCCAACACGCGGGGCGTTGTAGAACACCGGCCCCTTGTCCTCGAAGTAGATGAACGGAGCCAGAACAGCAATGATCAGCAGGACGAACGGCAATGCAACTATGCCGATGATCAGGTCGCAGAGGCGTTTTCCTAAGCGTGCGTACATCAGTGGATACCCTCAGCTTCGAGTGCTGCATAGGCACGGATGAATACCGCAGTTACATAGCTGACGTCGTCGTCTGCAAGCAGCGTGTGCAGCGGCAGCGTGACCTCGTTCTCGAACTGCGCAAGTGCGTTCGGGAAATCGGCGATGTCGAATCCGAGGTCGCGGTAGGCGGTGAGCAGTGGTAGCGGCTTGTAGTGTACGTTTGCGGCAACGCCGTCGTCAGCCAAACGTTCGATGAGCGCGTTGCGGAAGGTGGAGGACTTGCCCGGCAGGCGCACGAGCATGAGGTGTCCGCTCGAGGCGAAGATAGGTTCGTGAGTGCCGTCTTCGCTGTTGAGCTCGGTAGATGCGCTCGAAGTGGCTTTCAGGGGGCGGGTGGTGTCGATGCCTGCCGTGTCGTTGCCGTAATGCTGCAGCACGTCCACTGCCAAGTCAGCCAACCCTGCCTCGTAGCGCTCAACCAATTCGCGTCGTCGCGCCAAAAGCGCAGGGTAGCGCCTCAGCTGCGCCAAGCCCACGGCGGCCTGCAGGTCGGTCATGTTGCATTTCCAGCCGGGGTAGGCGATGTCGTACTCCCAAGCGCCGGCTTGGGTCTTCGACAGGGCGTCCTTCGTCTGGCCGTGCAGCGACATGAGCATGAACTCGCGGTAGAGCGCCTCGGAATCAAACGCGCCCGCGCGCCAAGCCAGGGCACCGCCTTCGGCAGTCGTGAGGTTTTTGACGGCATGGAACGAAAACGCGGTGAAATCGGCTACCGAGCCCGATGCTCGTCCGTCCGCCGTTGCTCCTAGCGAGTGCGCGGCATCGGCCAACACAACCACGCGGTCGAACGCGCGCTGCAAGTCGCTCGCGGGCTCCCAGAGGTTGCGAACGCTTTCCAACGTAGCGAACAGCCGGTCGTAGTTCACCATGCGTCCCGCGATATCCACCGGAATCACGGCTTTGGTGCGCTCGGTGACAAGCGAGGCGAGGGCATCGTAGTCCATCTCGTAGGAGTCGGGAGCCGTGTCGCAGAGTACCGGAGTTGCTCCCACATGGCAGATGACCGAGCAGGAGGCAGTATAGGTGTAGGCGCTCGTGATGACCTCGTCGCCCGGTCCTACACCCAAAGCGCGCAGGGCGCACTCGAGTGCGGCAGTGGCCGAGTTGAACGCCGCCACGCGGGCGGCGCCGGTGAAGGCAGCGAGCTCGCGTTCGAACTCTTTGGTTTTCGGCCCCGTGGTGATCCAGCCGCTTCTCAGGGCTTCGGTCACTTCGTCGATCTCGGCTTGCGTGATGTCGGGTGGCGAAAAAGAAATGCGTCTCTGCTCGGTCAAAGGTCGCTCCTTGCTCAAACGGTCTAGCGAGCGCGCCGAAGATGGCGTGCCGAAACTTTTATTTTGACGTGCCGTCGTTGTTTTGGCGAGGTGCTCAACCAAAATCACAGCAACGTGCGCAGCAAATCCACGATCTTGCGGTAGGAGTGCGGCTGGTCGAACTCGCGCTCTGCCACGGCACGTCCCTTCGCCCCCATGATCTTGCGCAGCGACGAGTGTCCGGCCAGCTTTGCGATTTCGTCGGCGAGCGCTTGGGGGTTGCCGGCCTCGACATTCACTCCGAAGCCATCAGCGGACACCTTTGCGCGGAACTCGGTGCTCGATCCTGTGTTGATCATCGGGTTGCCGCTGGCAAGGTAGTCGCCGATCTTCGTGACGATGCTTTGCACAGCCGTCCTCACCAGCGAGTTCACCACGATATCGGATGCGCAGAGGTAGGCGGCCATGTGCTCATAGTCCAGGTAACCGCGAAAATCGACGGGTGCGTCCAAGGTTGATGCCTGCTCTTGGAGCTTGGCGCGGTCGGGTCCGTCGCCAAGCACCTGCACGCGTATTGCGGGCAGGTAAGCATTGTTGCCCTTTTCACGACGATCCTGCTCCAGCAGTGCCGCTGCAGCGATCAGCGTTTCCACATCGTAGCTTGCGCCGAGCGTTCCCGCGTACGTTGTCCAGATAACCCCCTCGGGCTTGTTTACCTCGCTCTCATGCGCTTGCGCGCCAGCATCGAAGGCTGCCAGGTCGTTGCCTACGTATACCGTTGCGCACGGATAAGGCCGCTGGCGGTCCTGCGCCGGTCGCGCCGCATACTCGTCGGACGTGCCCACGGCGCCCGAAAGCAATTGGTAGACGCGTCGAGCATCTCGCTTGAACGGGTAGAATGCTACATCGCTTATCACGGGGATATTTACAACCATGCGCATGGCTTCGGGCCAGAGATCGTTGATGTCGGCTACGAAGGGGATGCGCTGTGCTTCGGCCGCTTCCGCGCACGTACGCGCAACATCGTTCGGGGGGATCTCGGCGTAAATAAGGTCGTACGTGCCGGCTGTGCGCTCGAAGTGGGCGCGCAGGTTCTTGGCCGCCACACGATGGCTGCGAATGCGGCCCAAGTCCAAGTTGCGCGTATATCCGGGCTCGTCGATGAACACGATACGATAGGGAAGCCCTCGATAGCAGGCATTGGCGCAGTCGCGCTGCGCTTTCTCCCAGTGCTGGAACGACGACGTGATCAGGTCGACTTCAAAGCCCTCGCGCACCAGCAGCTCCGCCAAGAACCGAAAACGCGTG
>NZ_JAVWUP010000253.1:0-3089 GCF_036667095.1 Gordonibacter sp.
CATACTTGCATAGCGGCCAACAGGATGGAATCCTATAAGCCGCTTTTTTGTACGTCGAACATGCATCACGTCTCTGATGGGCAAAAGTCTCGAGCATGCCTTTAAAACAGGATGCGAATAGCCATGTGCAAGGCGAATCGAAGGCAACCCAGGGTGGTAAGTACGACGACCAGACCCGTTTACCGAATCACTTGCCCTGCAAGTGCTCTTCTTCGGTGGATCTCAGATCGCTTGTCGCCTCACAGAAAATCGCGTCGACCGCTTTCTTCCAGGCGACGTATGCATCAATCGACTCGTGGCGCGAGATGACCTGGCTGGCTCCATTGAGTACGACGTACAGGAACTCAGCGTTGCCCTTTGTGTCGAAGCCCTTGTCGAACACACCGATGTTGCATCCGTGCCGCAACACGGATGCAATGGATTCTCCCATCGTGCGACCGAGGCGTTTTTGGTGCGACGCAATGCTGGGGATGCGGGTAGATTGGAGATCTATCTCGGCAAGCACATGTCGCCGCTCCTCGTCGTCGTGGTAGTTTTCGATGATCGAGCGTCCCATGGCATCAAGGTAGGCGCGGTAGGCCTGTGCATCGGTGATGGCGAAAAAATTCTTGTCCAGAAGATCTAGCGTGGGCCACATGCTTTCGGATACCGCTCGGAACAGGTCCTCCTTCGAGGGGAAATAGTAGTATAGCGAGGGTTTCGTGATGCCCACCAAAGTGCAAACCTTGCTGATAGATGCCTTGTCGTACCCAACCTCGGCGATCAGTTGATACATCGCTTTGAGGATCTTTCCTCGCGTGTTCGATTCTTCCATGATATTCCCTCCCCTTTCAAGACCGGATTTCCAAGGTCATGAGATGCATTGTACGGTCGAACAACTCTCCAGCCTTGCAGAAACATGCTCGTATTTCCTGAAAAGACTGGTTGACGAACAGCTACCCGCCCACTATTATAGTATATACCGACCGGTAGGTAAATAGTATTCATCAGTCGGAGGTGAAGATGAGCGGTAGAGGGCGTTGCCGACGGGCGTGCGCTCACTGCGTTTCATCAATTGAGCTTCCGGCGTGTGCAGAGGAGGTGGAGACCCGTGCTTGATAGTTATCGGCACCCAGGAGAGTTCGAAGCGCAATCTGATGTGTTCATGACGTGGCTTCCCGACGATATCCAGATGCAAGGTTACGACAATCGTGCCACTTGCATAGAAGTCATCAAAGCCCTTCAGAACTATGGCGACGTGAAGCTTCATGTCAATTGCGGAGCAGAGGGCGTGCTCGAAAAGGCCCGTGCTGCATTAAGGGCCGCTGATGTAGATTGTGGCAGCATTGAATTCAGCCAGTTTCTCGATACCAACTGGTACGTTCGCGACAACGGCCCCACTATCATGGTGAACGATCGCGGCGGCATGCGCATGGTCAACCATTGCTGGACCTATTACGGAGTGTGGGAAAAGGATGCTGCCGAAGTCGTATGCGCTCGCAAGGCTGGCATACACATGGCGGTGTCTCTCGGCTGTTTCGATATTGTAAGTTCAGATTTGGTCTCAGAGGGCGGGGACCGCGAGTATAGCGGCGATGGCATTATGATGTGCATCGGGGATACTGAAGTGCGCAAGCGTAATTCCGAATACACCAAAGAGCAGGTGGAGGAAGAGTACAAGCATCTATACAACGTGAGTAAGATTATCTGGCTGCCTCAGCCCACGGTTGAGGATGACGATTACCGCATGGGTCCGCTCGAATATCGCGACGGGGTTCCGTATTTCGGAACAAGCTTCGCTGCGCACGTTGATGAAATGTGCCGTTTCGTAGATAGCTCGACCGTACTCCTTGCCGAAGTGACCGACGAGGAAGCAGCGGAAAGCGCTGCCGCGGCTGAAAGTAAACGACGCTTGGACGCCGCGTACGAGGTACTGCGCAACGAAACCGATGCACACGGCCAACCGATCAAAATCGTGCGCATGCCGGTGTCTATTCCTGTCGACTACCTGCTCACTGTCGAAGATGATGACTATGCGCTGTACAAAGGGTTCATCGACGAGATGGGCGGCCATTTCGCGGATGGCACTCCTTGGCCCGAAGGAGACCTGCACTTCATCGCCTCCACGGGCTACTGCAACTTCCTTATCTGCAATGGCGTCGTGGTTGGCCAGCGCTATTGGAACGAGGGCATGGATTCTGCTATCAAAGCAAAGGACGAACAGGCAGAATCGGTGCTGAAGGCATGCTTCCCGAATCGACGAATCGTGATGGTGGACGCTTTGGCACTCAACATGTCGGGCGGCGGCGTGCATTGCTGGACGAAGAACGTTCCTGCTGCGGGGAAAAACGCGTAGGGATACCAAGCAAACGACCGCATCGATTATTTACCCGACAATCGATGCGGCCTGAAAAAAAACACACACAGTATAACAGAAAGGGCGTTTTGCCATGAACCATAACCTCTTGGGTCGCAACATCCTCAATCTCCGCGATCTCACAAAAGACGAGTTTCGTTATTTGATCGACCTTTCCGCTACCTTGAAAGCGCAGAAGCAATCCGGCGTGGACCAACACTACTTCCCCGGAAAGAATGTGGTGGCGAACTTCGAGTGGGGTTCCACCCGCACGCGCTGCGCATTTGAAACCTCGTGCAACGATTTAGGCATGGGCTTTACCTACCTGACAAACTCCCACATGGGCGATTGCGAAACCATCAGGGATACCATGCGCGTGTTCTCTGAAATGTACGACATCATCGTCATTCGTGCACAGCGCGACGAGGAGTATATTTACCAGATGGCTAAGTGGGCCGGGGTTCCGCTGATCAATGCGCTCTCTCTTGGCGACCATCCCACTCAAATGCTGAGCAGTGGGGCGGACGCGGCTCGTGTCGTCACAAGAAGCTCGCGTTTGTAGGCAACTGCGCAGGTGCCCCCTTGTTCTACGGCCGCCTCGCTGCCATGCTTGACATGGACTTCTATGCTATCGGACCCGACCAGGATCGTCATCAGATGTGTCAGCGCATGATTGATGACGTGCAGGACATGTTCGACAAGTACGCACCGAACTCCAAGTTTGTTATCACGTCCAACCTGGATGCGCTTGAGG
>NZ_JAVWUP010000254.1:0-3078 GCF_036667095.1 Gordonibacter sp.
GTAGTGAAGCGGTGCATCGCGTTTGACGACCTGTGGGGGATTGAAGTGGTACGCGCCGGGGCGTAGGGCGGCGGGGAAGCTGTATAAATACTACTTTATGTCATAGTATTAATAGACAGAATGAATTTTCATATTATACTATGATATAAAGTAGTATTTATTTGAAGGAGTGCGATAGCCGTGTTTTCTCTGACGGTCGATGAAGCTGCGGAGCGTTTGGGCGTTGGGCGTGCGCGCATATACCAACTCATACGTTGTGGCGGTCTTTCTGCGGAAAAAGTCGCTAAGATCTGGCTTGTGGACGACCAGAGCGTTGAGGCGCGACGCGCTGCTGCCCCCAAAGTGGGCCGCCCAATAAAAAACAAGAGTACAAAAACGACGGTAAAAACGTATACGCTTATGAATCGAACTCATGAAGTGCTTACCTTTTGCTACGACGATACCGTCCAGACTTTCTTGGATGCAGGGGAGATCGTCGATGCACAGCGTGCGCCTTTCGGACTGGTTTCTCCCCGCGGGCGCAGCGTGTCGGCCAAAGCCCTCGAATATTGGTGGAAGCATCGCTCCATCCCGAGAACGCGCAAAGGCCTCGAGTCAAAGCTCGCGCAATTGGGTCTTGAAGCGGCTGCTCAGATACCTTTTAAGAGCTTGGGCCTTTCTCTTTCCGACCAATACTGGGTGCGCCCTCAGGACTGTGTGGTCGAATGGTCCGACATCAATTACTTCGAGAACGATTTCACTGAGTTGTCCGACGAGGGGGATTGGCTTGCCGACGTGGGCCTTGATTCACCCGACAATACATCTGAAGGCGAACTCCCGAAAAAATGGATATGCAAAGGCGGCAAGAGGGTGCTGCTCAAGGGTGGAACGGTGCTGGGCCAGGAGCCGTACAACGAAGTAGTTTCTACCAAGCTATTTGAGCGCGTGCTCGAACGAGACGAGTATGTGCCTTACCGCTTGAGAGCGGGAAAGGGAGACCCCGCCTGTCAGTGCGAATGCTTCGTGTCCTCCGTCGAGGAATATGTTCCTGCCTACTATGTTCGTCAGCTCATGCGACAGCCCAATCATCGCAGCGATTATCAGCACTACCTCGACTGTTGCGCCGAGCTGGGTGTGGACGAGGTAGACTTGGCCTTGTCGAAGATGATCGTCTGTGACGACATATTGGGCAACACTGATCGTCATTGGAGGAATTTCGGCATCGTGAGGAATGTCGAAACGCTTGAGTGCCGTATCGCTCCGCTATTCGATACCGGGACCAGCTTGTGGTGCAAGGCGACGCTTGGTAGTTTTCAGGCGGGAGACTTCTCTTTTGCCACGAAACCGTTCTACGAGGATGCCAACCGGCAACTCAGGCTCGTGAACGACTACTCGTGGTTCGACCCCGATGCCCTCGATGGCTTTGCCGATGAGGTTGCGGGTGTGCTCGGCGAGAACCCGGCTTTGGCGGATCGCGTTGACTATGTGTGCTGTGCGGTTCAAGGGAGGATTGATCGCATCGTGCGGATGTTGTGAGAGCCAGGCGGTCGCCTAAGGCAGTTACGGAAAGATTACCGGTGGACCCTTTGCCTCAGCAGGAAGAATGTTGAACTTATTTTATGCCTCGAGGGCGCTGATTTGAAATGATCTATAATCTTCTTTGTCACGAAACGACGTCAGAGGATTCTTATGTCTCAATACGAATATGCCGTAGTTAGCATGAACGAAGATTTCTATGAGCAAGTGGTTATCGAGCATCTGCGTAACAGTATGGGATATGAGTATCTATACGGTCCAGACGTACCTCGTACAACCGATGAGTATCGAGATGTGTTTCTTCCGGAAATCCTTTCGATCAGCCTCAGGCGAATCAATCCATCGTTGCCGCGAGCTGCCATTGATGAAGCGGTTTTGAAGATAAGTAGCATCGACGGCGGGACGCTTGAACAGCGCAACGAATCGTTTCATGAGTATTTGCAGTCTGGCGTCGAAGTCCGCTTCTTCGACGGAACGGAAGAGCGCAACGAGATTGTTTACCTGATCGACTACCGCAATCCTGAAGCTAATACCTTTCATGTTGTGAACCAATGGACCTATGTTGAATACTCTGAGAAGCGTCCTGATGTACTTGTTTTTGTGAACGGCATGCCTTTGGTTATGTTTGAGCTAAAGTCGCCATCGCGAGAAGAAACTGACTCTTCAGACGCTTACTTGCAGCTACGTAATTACATGAAGCATATTCCCTCTCTCTTCGTTCCTAATGCCTTTTGCGTAATGAGCGATATGGCGGATACCCGCGTGGGCACGATAACGGCCACAGAAGACCGTTTCATGGAATGGAAGAGCGTAGATGGGGATTACGCAAACACCGTACACGCTAACTATGAGACCATGCTCCAGGGTATGTTTGCAAAAGACCGACTTATCGACATCATAAAGAACTTCCTATGCTTCAATGACTCGTCAGATAAGGTTGTCAAAATTCTTGCAGGGTATCACCAGTATTTTGCCGTCAATAAGGCTCTTCAAAAATCGATTACCGCAGTTGAAGGCGACGGTAAAATTGGTGTATTTTGGCATACGCAGGGCAGTGGCAAATCGTTGTCTATGGTATTTCTGGCACATTTACTGCAAGAGAAGTTATTGAGTCCCACGTTGGTGGTGGTTACCGATCGCAACGACCTTGACGATCAGCTCTATAGTCAGTTCTGCCGATGCAAGCAGTTCCTTCGACAAACCCCCGAAAAGGCTGCAAGTCGCAAAAATCTCAAGGAGCTTCTCGGTGGTCGTGAGGCTAACGGCATTATCTTTACTACCATGCAGAAGTTTATGGATGGCGACGATCCGCTCTGCGATCGCAGTAACGTTATCGTTATGGTTGATGAGGCTCATCGTGGACAATATGGCTTAACGGAAAAAATGGATACAGAGGGCAACGTGTCTATCGGCGCAGCCCGCCTGGTTCGTAAGGCTCTTCCCAATGCGTCTTATATCGGGTTCACGGGCACACCCATTGCTACTGAAGACAAGAACACTCGTGAGATATTCGGTGATTACATCGATGTATACGACATGACTCAGGCGGTGGAAGACGAGGCA
>NZ_JAVWUP010000255.1:0-3072 GCF_036667095.1 Gordonibacter sp.
CAGTATATAGTCAATCAGAAATATCGCTTACGAACTCTTATCAAGACAGAGATTCCGTCTGCGCATCAATATCCTTTTGTCTTTTCCAAGTACCCTGAGCCTCTTGGATTACGGTTAGCAACTCCTGCCTTGAACTCACGTTGAATTTCTTGTAGATATGCGCGATATGCGTTTTCACGGTACCATCCGACAAGTAAATCGTTTGGCTTATGTAGGGTCTACTGCGGCCTTGTGCCACGAGAAGAAATACCTCTGTTTCACGCGGGGAAAGGGAAAACTTCTTCGCGAGATAGCGATGGAAGAGTGTAATACTCTCGGAAAAATCTGTCTGATCACCCAAAGTCTCCGGACTCTTAGCGGACGCAACAATAGAACTCGCCCCCGATTCAGAGGAGGCTCCTGTCGAAGGGGACAGCGCCATTTCTGTTTCATAGGGATTTTTATTGAGCGGCCGCACCGCCGCAGCCATGGAAAAGAATAGCGCGATGATAATAAGCAACTGCACACTGACGATGGCATCCTGCAAAAGAATAGCCCAAACGATCGAGGTGATGCCGTAAGCTGTGTCGCCTATTCCCTGAATCCGCCAACCAGCCATAACGTTGGTGCGTATTGCCGTAAAAACAACGGAACGTAAAAGCAGATGCCCGAACAGTTCTGCCGAGACGAAATAATCAATGAGGACTTCGATCTTTATAGTGGTTGCATCGACTTGACTGACAATAATGTATACGAGAAATCCACTGATAAGCACCAAGAAGGCCGGTTGGTAGCGCTTGAGCATCTGGTTGTCGCTATTGCGCACCAAAGCAAGATAGGTGAAACTTGCCAGAAGCAACCCTACCACCAAGTAGCCAACGAGAGACGAAATAGAGGGGCCCAGGTATCCCGTTCCCCACAGCCCAAGATGACTGAAGCCGCGCAGAGCAGCAACGATAACTGAAGCGGATACGAAAAAATAGATCAAATTCTGCGCACTCTTTTTAGGGAGCGGCTTCGATTGACACGCGAGTAGGTATTCATCGGTCCCCACGGCGCGCATACACACAAGGCAAACGAGCGCAACCAGGGGCAGCAACGTGGTGAGAGTGACCTGGGCAGACTCGGAGACAGAGAACCCTATGGCGTCGCCCAGTGCCGTTTTCAGAAAAAGGCTCACCGCTATAACCCATACCGCCGTTGAGAAATGTTGAGCTTTAGCTAGTTCGATAAAAAACGATACCGCCATTCCGTAATAGCCTACTCCGCATATAGCGAGACCGACAATGGCAAGTACCTCAGAGGACATGAATTGCTGGCTGTAAGCAAGACCGAAAAGCAAGGTACCTGCACAGCTCACACTGGGAAAGAACATGCGCAAAAAAGAAGCCTGGAGTACGCCGATGTGACGGACGAACATCGACATGGCCGCAGTAGCGGTGAACCCTACAAGAAAAAAGATGCGAGCATTTCCTAGAGCCTGAATGCTTGACGTGGAAAGCGCAAAGCCCGACGAATGTCCTAAAAGGTCAGACCAAATTGCAACGACAGAAAAACCGAGGGTCCCCAGCACAACAAGCACAACATTTTTTTGTTGAATCGAGATTGTTATCCCTTGCCCCCGTCGCGCCGACACCTGCAAAAAACCATCGACCCCTCCTTTTGGCTCGATGCCGCAAAGAAGAACACAGCATAGCAAAGTTGCGCAGACAGTTCCTCGTAGTTTAGGAAACCAGGTGCCTACAAAAGCAATATAACCCGATTCGGGGATGCGGCCAACAGATATGAGACATTCGGGTGATGGTCTGCAAGGCGACAAAAAAACACGATAGCACTCGCACCTACACAGGGAGAACGGTGGGTGCTCATTCGTCTGAATAAAGGAGTGAGTATTTATGAAACAGGGAGTACACAACGAGAACCATCTTTCCTTCGCACCCTCGCGCAGGAACTTTCTCAAAGGAGCAGGACTTGCCGTTGCGGGAAGCGCGGTATTCGGTCTAGCTGGTTGCGCGTCGAAACAGGGTGCTTCGAGCGACGCATCTCAGGTTGCCTGGGATGACGAGTACGATGTTATTGTGGTTGGAGCTGGCATCGCGGGGCTCTCTGCCGCTGTTACGGTTGCCCGTGAGGGAAAAGGCGAAACGTGTCTGCTTATAGAAAAGGATGCGATGCCCAACGGAAACAGTCCCTTTTGCGCCGGATACATGCTCTACGCAGACGATGCAGATGCCGCACTGGAATATCTGAAGTGGCTGACAGGAGACTGCACACCCGAGCCCGTCCTCAAAGCGTATGCCGACGGCCTCAAGGAGAACATAGAATGGTCGAAGTCTATCGGAATCAAAGAAGAGTGGATGATCATCGATGCTCCGGGCGCCGACAAAACCTATGAGTACCCCGAGTCTCATTTGAGCGGAAACATAGGCATGTGGCACCATGATACGAAGAATCCCGAGGCCAAGCACCTCCATAAGGCATTGCTCGATCTGGCACAGGAATCAGACACTATTACCTACAAGACCTCCTGCCCGCTCGACTCCCTCGTGCAGGATCCCGCCACTAAAGAAATACTCGGTGTCTACGCGAACAAAAAGTACTACCGAGCCAAAAAGGGCGTCGTGATGTGCTGCGGTGGCTTTGAGAGCAACCAAGAAATGTTGTTCGACTATACCGGCGTGGCGGGAGCCTTCCCCTATGCGGGCAACGCGAACACGGGTGACGGACATAAGGCCTGCGCAAAGATCGGTGCTGATTTCTGGCACATGCATGCAGGCGCTTCATACTGGCTGTCGTGTCGAAATAGGGACAACACCAAGTTCATCTCCGTTGTGTTCAGTTTCACGACGAAACAGTACGGCATAACCGTAGGCACCAACGGCCGTCGCTTTTATCAGGATTACGATGGCGCTTGCCTGCTCTACAATCAAACATCGCCCGAATCTGATCTGAGAGCAAACGTCGGCTATCGCCACGGCATTACGCAATTCGGAGGCGAGTGGACGCACCTGCCCCTGCCCAGCAAAGCGTGGTTTGTGTTCGATGCGAAGGGTCTTGTCGACGGAGCCTTCCCCGCTGACATTTCCACCGATC
>NZ_JAVWUP010000256.1:0-3057 GCF_036667095.1 Gordonibacter sp.
TACTTGTTTCGCATGCTGAGGAATGGTGGGTTTGCATTCCGTGATGTGGGGTTGAAGTCCTAAGGTGCGATCGACGATCTAGGATCTATCGGATCTTGTTTCTAGGTGTTTGGGGATGTGGTTGTGCTGGGCCCCTGAATACCTGTTAGCGGCGAGAGGAGGGGCCACCTTATTGAGGAGCGTTCTTCTCTAGCAGGTCGAGCAGCTCTTGCTTTGAATGAACGTCCAGCTTGCGGTACACGTTTTTGCTGTGGGACCGCACGGTGTTTTCCGAGATGAAGAGCTGTTTGGCGATGCTCGGCACGTCACGGCCTTTGGCGAGCAGGAGGAATACGTCCTTTTCCCGCTTCGTGAGCTTGTGCTGCTCGGCTAGGACGGCGCATCGTTGGGTAACCTCGTCTACGATCAGCGGCTCCGGGACTGGCTGCGCGACTGGAGTGTTGATTGCGGAATCGCCCTTTCGCTTGCGGTTTTGAACGGCAGCGTTGGACATGGCCAGGATGTAGAGCACCACCAGTACGATCACGGTGAGGGTTGCGGCGCCGAAGTTCTGCGGGTAATACACCAAAGGCGCCACGGTTGTTGCCACGGCGAAGATGAGGTAGAGGCTGCCTGCGAAAACACCGTAGACGTAGGGCGACCAGACCCGGTGTTGCCGCGCGATGGAGATGCTTGTTGAGGCGATGAGGGTGGACGTAATGGAGAAGGCGGCGTACGACAGGGTGGTCACCGCAAGCCCCCACGCGTTCCCGAAGACGGAAAGGGCCAGCAGCGACGTGGCGATCAGTGGGAAGAATATGCGGTAAAGCCCGAGGATACTCAGCTTCCCAAACGGCGCACGCGCCTTCTTGAATCCGAACCACAAGGCATAGAGCGGCGCTGTCACGATGATAACGCCGAGGCTTGCCGTGATGTTGGCGATCTCGGCGTTATCGATGCCGTCCAGGGCAATGGCCCGTGTGAGGGCAACCGCGAAAGAGATGGCACCGACGCACAGAAGAGGGTCCCTGAGCTCGGCTAGGATACGCTTCGCGTTGCCCGGCTCATGGCTCAGCCGGCTCATGTCCTCCTTGCGCTGCACGGGGAGGCGCGTGTACACGATGCCCAGCACAACCAGCGCTATGACGAGGATCGGAAAGGCGATAGCCGTCTGTTCGCGCAGTGCGAACGACAAGACGAGGTAGCAGGTCGAGCTGGCTACCAACGACAGAAGAAGGATCTTCGTCGCAGCCTCCTCAGAGAATTGGGAAAGATGGCACTGCCACAGCAGCAGGACGAGGCCGAAACCGAGGCCGACCATGACGGCGGCAGCAAGCACGACGGCGGGGGCGGTTCCCTCCGACGATCCGAGGAGCAGCAGCAAGCTGTATCCGCTGAGAGTCAAAACACCTGATGCGATGCTGGCGCCAGTTAAAAAAGCCGGGGTGGGGCGAGTCTTCTTGAGGAGTGCGGATAGCAGCGAGAGTCCCACGGCGAACAGGGTGGGGACCGACCAGTATTGCAGAATCGCGGGCAGTTGCAGGCCCGTCAAGGAAGAAAGGGGCAGTCCTCCCCACAAGGCGAACGTCCCGATGAGAAGGCTCAGGGAAACGCCCAGGCAAACGATGACGCGGTTCTTCATTCCATTCCCCATGACTTTGATTGGCGAGCTTTTGTGCTCCATCGCATTTCGACCCATTCTTATTGTATCCCGTTTTCGCGCGAATCACCTGTGCCATGTAGGGTCCAAAGGGCTGTTTGGGGACATCTCACCTGTCGTATGTGAGGCTTTTTGCCTTCGATTCCAGTAGATTTTGGTCATGCCATGCACGGATGTCGCCGAGGGTGCTGCTGACGGCTCTCGGATTCGGATTCGTTGCAGCATGGCGTTATAGGGCGAAGGGGCGTTCCTTGGGTGGAACGCAGAACTGAGGAGGGAACATGAAGAAAGAATTTTCGAGGCGTCAGTTTTTCGCGGGTGTTGGCGTGGCGGGCATCGCCGCCGCCGGTGCGGGGCTTGCGGGATGCGCACCGTCGGCCGCTCCTGCAGCTGCCGAGAAGGGGGCTGCTGCGAGTGCGGGTGCGGGGGCTGAGGTGGGTGGCAGCGAGCTTATCGCGGCGGCTTCGCTCAATCCGCAGGACTACGACTACCGGCAGAACACCACTGATTTCAAAACGCTGTTCTCGCCTGTGAAGATAGGCACGGTCGAGACCAGCCACCGCATGGTGAAGTCTGCGGCGGGTTCGGCCACCTATCTGGGCGGATTGACCGACGAGCTGCTTGAGTATTACGTGAACTTTGCCAAGGGCGGCGTGGAGCTCATCTGGGTTGAAGGCGAGTTGATCCCCCTTTTGACCGGCGAAAAGGCAACTGCCGAAGCGGCTGCCTTCGGGAAGAAGCTGGTGGAGGAATGCGGGAAGCACGGTGCGCAGTTGGGCGTGCAGTGGGCTGCTATGGCGCCGGCGGTTGAGAAGATGACGCTTGAGGATATCGCAAAGGTGCAGGACACGTGCGCCTCGGTGGCCAAGGCGTTCCAGGCGCTGGGCTTCAAGGCGTTCGAGATCAACGCGGCTGGCTTCAACATCGGCGAGCACTTTCTTTCGCGTTTCCACAACACGCGCACCGACAACTACGGTATCGGGAGTTTGGAGAACCGTGCGCGCTTCGTGACCGAGTGCATCCAGAAGGTGAAGAGCGCGTGCGGCAGCGATTTCGCCGTGCAGATTTTGATGGATTGCATCGAGGAGAACGACAACCTCACGAACAACGCCACGCTGATGACGCTCGACGGCGACGTTACCGCACCGCACAGCCGGGCCACGACGCTTGAGGAGGGCATCGCCTTCGCGCAGCTGTTCGAGGCCGCCGGGTGCGACTCGCTGCACCTGCGCTTGGGGCCGCTTGACAACCATCCCTGCCAGTTCGGCAGCGACCTCTACTTCATTTTGAGCGGCATCGAGGGTGCGACGGGCTACGGCACCCAGTGGGATTTCAGCCGTCATTGGCAGGGTCAGCTGATCGGCGATCACAGCGGTGCCGGTATGCTGCTTGACGTGGTGAAGCGGTACAAGGATGCC
>NZ_JAVWUP010000257.1:0-3044 GCF_036667095.1 Gordonibacter sp.
AGAACTACGAGAAGATCGTCGTCGGCGTGGTGATCGCCCTGGGCATAGCGGGCGTGGTCTACTCGGTGCTGAACTTCGGGCACTTCTAGCACCTGAAGGTATTCCGGCCATTTTCTCAAAGCGGGATCGAGGACGCAGCAGCGGGCTCGATCCCGCTTTACGCGTCCGTCGCGCGGAGAGCATTCCCTGCGGTCGACCAAGTCCTTGCGCTCTTCGTCCAAAGCCTCGAAATTCTTGATCCCGCCGAGCGCCGAACATACCCCTTAGCGCATGCGACACCCTCCCGCACGACCACCCTACTGTTCGGTCAGATTTTTCTCAAGCTGCTCGATCATCGCACGATCCACCCGTACGAACGCCGCCATGCCACCCGCCAGCGCACCGTAGTACGCATGCGCGTCGTTCTTAATGACCCTATCGGCGAACAGGTTGACCCACGTCAGTATGTGGCGATCTGCAAACTGACGCTGGGTTGCAAGCACAAGGAGAACCTCATCGTCGCGACCATCGGCGTACGCCTCGTATGCACGCTGGCCCAGATGCGCCATGTAGTCCATCATGGCAGCGATATGGTCGTCGGGAAAATGCCCTTCTGCCTGCAACTTAAACCCAGCATCATGGTAGAACGATCGAACGTCGAGCGTGCTTTCCTGGAAAACCATGGATTCCTTGCCCGTATACGGAGACTCCCAAAGATGGACATAGCGATCTCCGGGCACCTGGAACAGCTTGCTGTAATCGTCTCGCAGGACACGGGCAAAGGCTGCCTCCTGTGACGGCCCATCCACTTCGCACCCGACCTTCTCGATGCAGGCGAAGACCCCTTCGGCGCAGGTGCCGAGACTGAGCCCAGACGAGCCGACCGGACAAGCCGCAATCTCCTCGAAATCGCTTTGGGAAAGCGCCTCCCTCACAGAGCCGAACAGGGCAAGCGCCTCGCTGCAGAACACCTTGGATACACCATCGTCCGTCAGCGGTCCGCCGAACACTACCTGCCACAAACGATAGAGGTACACACGACGGGCAAGATCCATCGCCAGCGCGCTTTCGCGCTCGTTATTCGACATAAAGAGCTCCCGTCTCTCATCAGGGCCGAAGAAACAGGCCGACCCGATCACCTGGCAAAGGGTACTGCCGCACCGCAAGGAGGGGATGCAGCGCGGCAGAAGCGGGACTACCAGGCAAGCTCCCGGTACCCCTCGTCGAGCGCGCAATCCTTTACCTTGATCAGGACATTCGGATGCGTCTCGTCCGGAGAGGGCAGTACGGCGATACTGCCGCCGTTCAGATCGTTGCCGTATTCCGCACGGAGCTCTTCGATAGTGCCGAACTTCAACGCACGATTGGGACAACCCGCCACACACGCCGGCTCGCTACCGCTTTGACGCAGACCGTAGCAGCCATCGCATTTGCCGGATACACCCCGCTCGGGGAAGTATTTCGGCTGTCCGTACGGACACGACATGACACACATGCGGCACCCGATGCACTTGCTCTGATCCTGGACAACCGTCCCGTCGGGAGCTTGGTAAATGGCACCCGTCGGGCAATTCTTCAAGCAGATGGGCTCCTCGCAATGGTTGCAGCTGGACGAATAGCTGTAGCCCTGCACGTCGGGAAACGACCCCACCGTATAGCTATGCGCTTCGCGGTACAACGTACCCACCTCAAGACGGTTCTTGTCCTTGCAGGCAACCTGGCACGCGCGGCAACCTGTGCAGCGGTTTTGGTTCAAATAGAATCCAACGCTCATAATCCACTCTCCTTTTCCGCAGCCTTAGTTCTCGCTCCAGCGGGGAGGCAGCTCACAGTCGGGGCCCAACTGCTCTCCGGTGTATTTCTCGATATTGCAGATCTGGTTGTTGTAGCCCGACACGCCCATGCCGCCGTATTCGGCGCCGATCAGGTAGTTATCGGATCCTGCCCGATCGATTCCGGTCTCTTCATCGACATCGACCCACGCACCATGCGGAACACCGACAACCCCCGGCATAAGAAGATCCATGATCGCGGCCCTACGCAAGCCCTTTCCCGTAGGCGAGCTGATAAGCACCGTGGAACCTTCCTCTATGCCCTTCTCTTCCGCATCCTGACGGCTCAGGAACACGGGGTTTGCCCACGCCTCTCGCAGCCACGAGCAGTTATCGAACACAGAGTGAGAGCGGCGCAGGTAGTGCGGGTTGTACATGAGATAGGGGTAGTCGCCCTTTTCCCCGCCGATCTTGCCGCCTTTGAACGTGGACTCGTACCCAACACACGGAACGACATGCGTCGGATAAGGCTTGAACTGCTCGATACCCTCGTATTCGAACGATGCCATCAAGTCATAGCGAGCCTGGCAGTAAATCTCAAGCTTACCACTGGCACTCGAAAGCGGATTGGCAACCGGATCGTCCACGAAGTCTTTGTAGCCGATGAACCCGTGCCCGTCGTCAGGCGTGCGCTTGAACTGGTAGCCACCATTCGCAATGAAATCAGCGAGCGGGACAACACCCTCTTGCGGCGCGCCTTCAACTCCCCATTGGGCAATGTCGGCGGCAGAGATGGTAACGAGCGGTCCCATCTTGCCGTTGCCACCCATGATCTTGCTGCCTGCGATCCGCTCAAAGAACTGCTGTTTCTCCGAAGTGCTGTATGCCAGCGTCGGATCCATCTCTTGATCGGTCTTGGCCGCACCGAGCGGGTCGGCCACCTGGGAGTAGCAGTACACAAACTCGCGGTTGCAGGACGTTACCGATCCGACGCGCTCCCATTCGGTGGTGACGGGGAGGATGATGTCCGAGTAAAGAGCATTCGTCGTCATGAACTGTGCGCGCGTAAGCACGAAATCGACTGCACGATGGGCCTCGATGCCAGCCTTCTGGTTGAGCGAGGTCTGCAGCGTCGCATCGTTCACATGGAAGATGCCTTTGATGGGACCAAGTGTGGTCGGGATGGGCGCATGGAAGCTGCCGTACGAATTCGACACGTCGCCGAACGATCCGCCGCCGTTGAGGATGATGTCGTACATCTGGGGTTGGCGCACACCCGTCGAACAGGGGTTC
>NZ_JAVWUP010000258.1:0-3027 GCF_036667095.1 Gordonibacter sp.
ATCGTGTTTGATAGGTGTAATAGATTTTGTGATTAGAACGCGGAAGATGCAGAAGAAGGCGAAAAGAGCAAAAAGAAAGCGGTAGGGCTGCCACCCTGACCGCTTAGTCACTGTCCTGCGTCACCCGCCACGACCTTAACAGTTCGCGGGCACCGCTGACATTCCGTATCTTAGCACATCCCCACTCGTGGTGCAGGGCATCATACGATCTTCGCAGTATCAGCCAGGTAACGATTTGCGCTGTCTGTGCCATGCCTTGGGTTCACTTCAGCACGCTTCCTGATCCGCAATCCTCACGCTTCACTCTCGCTTCGATGCCTGAAACCGTCCGCAAAGCACACCAGCGCCGCATGTATCCCGCCGATTACGTTTACGACGTGTCCGAATCCATCCCGGACAACATGGGGGCTTAGAACGGCTTAGAATCGCTTAACGATGGGGTAGCGTTTTGGGAACCCATCGCAATGCCTGTAGGGGGAAAGAGGGTAGCGTTTCGCGACCTCCTTGGTGGGGTGGGTCGGTAAACTGCCGACCCATAGCGATGCTGCCTGTAGGGGAAAGCGAGGGCGGCCGTGTCCCGTCGGAACCCGTCGGGGCGTGCCGCCCTGGCGAGGCCGTGTCCCTCCAATTGGCTGGAGAGGCGTACCTCGCACGGTGATTCTATCACCTGCCGCGCCGAAACTCGATAACGAAACGTTATCCAGTCCGCGCCATAGATTGAACCTAGCCTGTCGCGTGGCCTAGAATCGCTTGGGAAAAAGAGCGAGGTCGCCTCTAGTTTCCTATTTTTTGAAATTTGAAATTTAGCGCGCTCTTCTTTCTAGCTACCCCCACCGGTCCCCCCGTAGGGTGTACTTAAAATGGGACTGGGGGGGTACCTGCTGGATGCCGTGGCGGCGCGTGGCGGGCTATCTTGCGGCGCGGTTAGAAAGTATACACACGCGGCACGTACCGCCGCCATATCGGCTCAGAATGGCTTGCAGCTGATCGGACGGCGCGGCTATCCATCTTGTGCGTGCCAGGGCATACAAAAAGACCGCGAGCATACGCCCACGGCCTCATGGTTGGTTGTGCTTGTGTCTAGCCCTCGCGGGGCGGTGGATCGATCACCAGGGCATCGGGTGGCACCTTATCGCGCGGTAGTAACGCGAGCGAGTAACCGCACACGTCGGCCATACGGGCCATAGTGTCACAGCGTGGCACGCTACCCCTGCTTATGGCACTACTTATATAGCTCTCGGGTTTGCCAAGCGCCCTGCTTACCTTGTTGAGCGACAACCCACCCAGCCGGGCGGCCTGCCGTAATGCCTCGTACGTTTGCACTTTGTCGCCTCCTCCGCGTTACCAAGTATAGTAGCTTACTATTGCGTAGCTTGTCAACGTGTGGAGATATTGTGAACTATAGCTTAACTCTTGCGTAGCTTGTCACTTGTGAGTAGTATACATATCAGCGGCAAGGGAAAGCACGAAGCCCGAACCGCAAGCGGGGCGGCTCTCAATGGAAACGTTGGGAGGTGGTGGAAATGAAGCAGATAATCGTATTTCTAGCGTTGCTGATTATCTTGCTCGTAATAAGCCACTAGCCGCCAGCTCTCGAAGGTAGGCGGCTAGTGCAACACGTAATGACTGGCGGCCAACCAAGAAAGGAGGCGATGCCGTCCCGTTGATTGTAGCAAAAAGCCCCCGCATAAGCGAGGGCCACAACCCCGGAAGCGCAAAGCCTGGAAAGCCCGCAACCGGAAACGATGAAAGGATATCACATCATGACCGAGACGAGGAAAGCGGCACTGATAACCAGCGTAAAAAGCGCAGCTATGGACGTGCTGGCATGCCTTGAGAGGATCGAGGCGGGCGGCGGCGAGGACGATATGCAGATCATGTACGAAGCAGCGTGGGATACGTATTCCTGTGCGCTGGATTTGCGGTTCGATGGCGTGGAAGAGGTGGCAGCATGAGCGGGGAGGGGCGCCGCGTTCCCATTGACGTGCTGGACGGCATAGGGGATGTGGCGATCCGCACAGGCGAGCTGGCCGAGGCCATCGAGTGCGCCCACGTCGCGGCGACGTTTAAGGGGGAGGATTGCGGGGAGTTCGTAGGCGGCACGCTTGCTGTGCTGCTGCGTGAGGCAGATGAAGTGTACGGCATGGCCTCGGGGTTGCTCTCTGATGCGAAGGGGGCGGGGAAGTGAGTGAGGAACTTGTAGAGGTGGGCACGCCTGAGAGCCACTACGTGGCAATCCTCAAGGGAGAAGCTGTTTTGCTAGGCACGAAGCAGTGCCCCTACCAGTACGACTGTGAAGCAGTGAACGCCCCGAGCCGGTTTCAAGACGAGTTCGCCGAACGTATGGCAGACGAGGCCGTAATACTTGCTGAAATGCTGTTGCAAGCGAGAGGCGAGGAATGCACGCATGAGAGCCTAAACGCCGTTATGGAAGAGGCGAGGTTGCGTTGGGTGTCGAACCTGCGGGCACTGGAAGGTGCTGGCAAGAAGCTGCCCGATTGCGTCTTGGACGTGATGGAGGACAGACGGGCAACCGCTTCCTAGCCCACACCGGATACCTGGCCGTGTAAGTGGCTGCAAACGCTTACGCGATCCAGTGAGGCCGTAGCCTATAGGATAGAAGTACCCAACCGAGTAAATGCGCCCTTGCTGCCTTTGATGGCAGCGGGGCGCTTTGCCGTTTGATGGAAAATCTTGCTCGGGGGGATATAGGCGCTATGCCTCTGGGGTCGCCGCGGGGGCTGCGGGAGGGGCTACCCCTGCCCCTTTGCGAATGTAAGGTTTTGTTAGGTTCTGCCGTATCGGGTCCGCCTCGAAGTACACCAAAATCACCCTTGTGTGTAAATAAGCCCTATGCCTAAAGGAGGGCTAGACCATGGGGGCAAGGGTATGGCCCCCCCCGGTAACTGTCGGTGCATCGTCGGGGCGCATGAAACGCCTTCCTTTTTTGGATAAAAGGAAAAACAATCTTCCTCGGCGGTACCCCCCGCCGTTCCCCTTCTCGCCGCTAGAAGGGTGGTTTGGGGG
>NZ_JAVWUP010000259.1:0-2991 GCF_036667095.1 Gordonibacter sp.
CCGAACTTCTCTTCGATCTCCTCGTCGGTGAGGCCGCACACGCGCAGCACGCGGCGCTGCTCGTCGGCGTTGTGGATGCGAATGGTGCCGCCGCCCACCTCGAAACCGTCCATGACCAGGTCGTAAGAATAGCTGCCGCATTCAAGCGGCGCGCTCTCGATCTTGTCCACGTCCTCGTCGAGCACGTGCGTGAAGGGATGGTGCTCGGCAGCGTACTTCTTCTCGTCGGCATCGTACTTGAACATGGGGAAGTTCACTACCCAAAGCAGCTGGTGTCCTTCACGCGGCACGTTCAGCGCCTCGGCCATATGCAGGCGCAGGGCGGAGAGCACGGCACTTGCCACCTCGTAGGTATCGGCCGCGAACAGCAGCAGGTCGCCCGGCTCCACGTTCATGGCCGTCTTCAGTGCGGCGAACTCCTCGTCGCTGAAGAACTTGATGATGGGGCTCTTCTCGTTGCCGTCGGTGGTGAACGCGATCCAGGCCATGCCCTTCGCGCCGTTGGCTGCAGCGATGTCGGCCAGCTTCTCCACCTCGCCACGGCTCCAATCGCCGGCACCCTTGGCGTTGATGGCCTTCACTACGCCACCAGACTGCGCCACGCTGGAGAATACCTTGAAGCCCGTGTCCTTCACGATGTCGGTGATGTCCGTGAGCTCCATGCCGAAGCGCGTGTCGGGGCGGTCGTTGCCGAAACGGTCCATGGACTCGGCATACTGCATGCGCTGCAGCGGAAACTCGTGGTCGACGCCCACGGCCTTCAGCGTCTCAGCCATGACGTCCTCCATGAGGTTCATGACGTCCTCGCCCTGCACGAAGCCCATCTCGATGTCTACCTGGGTGAACTCGGGCTGGCGGTCAGCACGCAAGTCCTCGTCGCGGAAGCACCGCGCAATCTGGTAGTAGCGCTCGATGCCGCCCACCATGAGCATCTGCTTGAACTGCTGGGGGCTTTGCGGCAGCGCGTAGAAGCGGCCCGGGTTCGGACGGCTGGGTACGATGTAGTCGCGCGCGCCTTCGGGCGTGGAGTTCGCCAGGATAGGTGTTTCCACCTCCAGGAAGCCGCGTTCGTTCAACGCCGTGCGCATGGACTGAGCCACCTTGTGGCGCAGGTGCAGCGCCTCGAACATCTCGGGGCGGCGGATATCCAGGTAGCGCCACTTCATACGCGTGATCTCGTCGGTCTCGATACCGTCTTCGATGGAGAAGGGCGGCGTAACCGAGGTGTTCAGCACCTCGACGGAAGTGGCGAGCACCTCGATGTCGCCCGTTTCCATGTTCGGGTTCACGGCCTCGGCGCCGCGATCGCGCACTTTGCCGGCGATTTTGAGTACGTACTCGCGGCCCAGGTGCTCGGCCTTGGCGAAGTCGTCGGCGCTCACGCAATCGGGGTCCACGACCACCTGCGTATAGCCCGCACGATCGCGCAGGTCGATGAATATGAGTCCACCGTGGTCACGGTTGTGCCATGCCCAACCGGCCAGTACGACCTCGCGGCCCACATCGCTTTTGCGCAGCTCGCCGCACGTCGCCGTATGCATACAGTATTCGTTCATGAAATCCGTCATAACGCTGTTTTCCTTGCTCCTTGGCCTTACTATTCCCTATCCGCCACGTCGCTGCCCCTGCCGGCTGCTCCTCAAGCGCCTGCTGGCTGTTCAAGCGAGCGGAATATTGCCTAAACCTGGCTATTGTACTGCAAGAAGGGCGCATCGGTCGAACTATGCGCCCACTCCATGTAAAATGCGCTGTGCAAGTCGTCCGTCGAGGTGCATGCCGAGGCGCCGCGCTAGAACTCGGTATCGACAAGCACGCAGTTCACGCCGTTGTCCAAGCAAAGCTTCTGCAGCTTGCGATCGAGCGTGAACAGCGTGGCAGCTTCCCGGCGCGCGAGGACGAAGTAGAATACATCGTATGTCGAATGATTAAGCCGAATTGATTCGGCAATCACTTCCGCGCAATTCGCAGCATCATCGCAATACTCATCCACCAAGAGCTGCGCCTTACGCATGCGCAAAACAGCCTCCTGCGCACTTAGTACACCAGCTTGCACATACTTTTTGAACGCGTGAGTCAATTCTGCATGCAGAAGCGACGGTGCCACTGCTTTTTCGCCCTCCACCATAAGTGCCCCGAGCGCATTTCCCTGGGTTGTTTCAAGCGCAATATTGACCGCAGCGTCGCAATCGAGAACGATCATGCTCCTACCACCCGTCCTACCTTGAAGTCCAGCATAGTTCTCTCCATTCGCTCGTCGAGTTCGCGCCCTCGCTCTTCGCGGCCTTGTCGCACAAGCTCCGCCACACTGGGGAAATCATCGGGTAATTCGATCTTCGGCAATGCATGTATCTCCGCGAATAACTCCTTGCGCTTTTTGATGCGCTCAGCTCGTTGCGCTTCCGTGTCGAAATCGAGGTAACGTGGCCTGCTCGCAACACGGTGCAGCGTCCCACCGTCCCAGTAATGGGAGGTGTTCTGTGCGGCAAGCATCTCTTCCACCGCCACGATGGTCTGCTGGGCAATGCTGCGGTGTTGGCTGGCGGCGTACGACTTCAACTGCTCGTATAGATCGTCCGGAAAATCTCGTACTTGCAAAGCTGGCATGACAGCTCCCTTCTGGTGCAATGTAATTTACATGCATTATACCTTTTTGAGGGCTAGAGGGCAATCAGGCACGTAGCATCGTCCACGGCGGCGGCGTTTGCCAGCCGGGTGGTGCTTCGCGTGAAAAGGAAGCATCTTTATGGACGTATTTGAATGCGCAGCAGTAGCTACGGCTATTCAGGTTGCGATCTGGTTGGTATTGGTCGCGATCAAAACGCTCGACCGAGTAAGGCGAATAGTACAAGGGAAGAAGAAAGCCGGACCCACCCTCAACAAGTGACCCGGCTCTAATCCAAACTAGCACCACCCGATCTGAGCGGGCGCCGCCGTCGAGTTTTATTCTAGCACGCACGAAGGATTCTCACTATAGCTTCATACAAGCAATAA
>NZ_JAVWUP010000260.1:0-2985 GCF_036667095.1 Gordonibacter sp.
TCAAAGCGGCAAACCAAGAGATTTTCCGGCAGAAAGTCTACGCCTTTAAGTATTCTTGGGCATCTTTGACGGCAAGGCGACCTGAGTTGACGGCCCAAGCTGCTTGAGATCCGGGTGCATATTTTACGTCGTATGAGTCACCGTAAAGACCGCCCGCATCCGAGCCTCCTGCATAGAGCCCGGGAATAACTTGATCTTTAGTATCGAGCACCTGGGTCTTTTCGTTTACCTTAATACCTCCGCAGGTGGTGTAGAATCCATCGGCCACTTCGCAAAGCCAGAAAGGACCTTCAGCGACCTTATGCAGGTATTTGGCGCGCTTGCCGAATTCTTTATCAATGCTTACGTCTTCGCCATCCGCGTTTGCAGCTGCGGCGCAATAGTTGTTATATGTATCAACTGTTGTTTTGACAGCCGCTGCATCAAGACCGGCTGCCTTCGTTACCTCTTCAAGCGTAGCGCCCACATGGCAAGCTTCGCATTTTTCTAAAACCGCACGTGCCTTGGCAAGCGGTGTGCCTGGAGTACCAAAGGAAAATACCTGGCCGTATGGTCCTGATTTTTCCCAGGTAAGCATGTCGTTTTCGGTAAATAAGACAAATGTTTTTTGTTGGTTTCGAACGCAAATACCCGCACCGGCAAAGTCATCAAGCCAGAGGTCTTCTTTGCAGTAACGTTCGCCTTTCTCGTTGAGCCACAGGGTGGGCTGCACTCCGGCAGAATAAGCATCGGTTGTCCACTCCGCGGTAATGGCGCCAACAGGGACTGGACCGCACCACATAACCGTTCCCAGTCCTTCGGCGAATTCAGCCCCAGCATCTTTGGCCATCTTGAGGCCGTCGCCATCGCGGCAATTCATGCCAAGTGCTTGAATATTTTCATTTTTTGTTTCGGAAACGCCATAAAGCATTTCTGAATTATTTGCATATCCGCCAGTACCTATAATAACAACAGGAGCTTCAACTTTAATAACGTCGCCTTTTGCTGTCTCAGCAAGCAATCCTGAAACCTTGCCGTTTTCGATAATCAGTTTGCGACCGAAGGTTTCAAAACGGGCTTCTACGCCTAGTTTTTGCGCTTCAGCACCAAAGCACTGCATGAAATAGCCGCCGGGGCTTGCGTTATCTCCCTTATTGTAGACATGCCACACCTTTGGCCCTGCACCGATTGAGATATTTCCTTCGAATACGATACTGTGGCTTTCGAGCCATTCGATAGTTTCAGCAGTCTGCCCAAAAAAGTTTTCATAAAGTTTATGCTGAGGGATCCAATGGTGATAGTTAAGGCATGTGCTCATAGCGGTTTTTACGTCGTACTTTTCGCCGTTCCAAATCGTGCCACCTTCAGCTTCGGTAAAATGGGTTTCCAACCCCGTCATACCTTCGGTGCCTATAAAAGATCCGCCATATCCGGCAAGACGCTCGATGATAAGAGGCTTTAGACCAAGGTCAATAGCCTGAATGGCTGCTGCGGTGCCTGTGCCGCCAGCACCGACAATGCAGATGTCTGCTTGCAGGGTTTCAGCTGGTTTGCCAAGCTCTGGAATTGCCCAAAAGTCTTTAGCGCTGGCGCTATTCGGGGTCGCGCTTCCCGCTTCGGTGGCAGCTGTACTTTCGCTCGATTTGGGTTTTGCTCCACAGCCTGTCAGTGCGGCTCCTGCAACTCCGGCGGTAAGAATTCCTGCCCCAGCCAAGAATGAACGACGACTGAGCCCCTTGATAGTTTTTTCCATGAAATCCTCCTTGAATCATACCTTCCTCAAAAGGAAGGATGTCGCCCCCTGCGACATAAGCCAAGTATCCACCTGCGGGGGCTTTGAGTTCAATCCTTTCGTATGTAGCGAAGAGATGTGCCCTGAACCGCTTTGTTGCAGGACTAATCTTTCTCTGTGCACTACAATAGAAGAGTTATAGGTGTTGTTTTTGGCAGCATAGGCGGGGGGTCTTGCATGGAAGTTAAGGATAAATATGATTATTTCATCTTGGCTTACGATGCACCTAGCTTCAGCGCCGGGGCAAGCAAAGTGCCTATGTCTCCGCAAGGCTTTACGAAAGCTATTCGTAATCTCGAACGAGAACTTGGGGTAACGCTTTTTACTATCGACGAAGATGGTATACGGCGCTCTACTCCTTATGCTGATGAATTCTACGAATATGCAAAACACATGCAGACAGAGCGGAATTTACTTGCGAGTGCCTTTGAGAGGATCGCGTCAAGTGGCTACGTTGAGATACGCGTCGCATCTTCTTTAGGGATTCCTGGTTTACTGGGGTCAAATTTTCTTGCGGATTTTCAAAATGAATACAAAGATGTTTCAATCACTCTCAATGAACTTCCCGACACTCTTTGCGAGTCGGTGGTGCGTGATGGTATGTACGATTTAGCTTTGACTATCTTGCCTTCGGCGGATGATTTTGTCACGCATGAACTGTATTATTCTCCAGTATGTTACTGGGTGCATCGGGATGATCCTCTAAGCAAATACGAGTCTCTGGGAATTGAGGATATAGCCCGGCGGCGGATTGCTATTCCTGGGCATGGGTTTAAGTGCTGCCGTTTGTTGCTTGATCGCTTTCAACGAGAGAATATAGAGCCGTTGGGTATTGTGGAATACTCAGAGATATTTTGGATATATGAATTTGTCTTGCGTGGCGAGGGTATTGGGTTTTCCTTGCCGCACCTCGCACAGCTTGAGGTGTTTCGGGATCACAAAGAGGTCGTTGCGGTTCCTTTGCGCGACTTTTCATGGGGATTCGGGGTTTCTTATCTTAAGGGAAGAAGTCTTTGCAAGCGAGAAGAAGAGTTTATTGAGTATCTCGAAAAACAAAGTCCTCGCGGAAACCTAGGGTAAGAAAAGTTGAGCTACGCGATGATGCCGAAGAGATTAGTGGGCATACCCCTTTCTCTCTAGGCGATATCCTGGGTTTGTCGCTCAAGACCGTTCGCGGGGTTTTTGGGAAGGTGCTGCGCGGCTATGATATACTC
>NZ_JAVWUP010000261.1:0-2949 GCF_036667095.1 Gordonibacter sp.
GGTTGCAAGTTCCTTTTGCTCCGGCGTGAGGTTTCGAAACCACTCCGACGCGCTTTGCATGGCAGGAACGACGGTTTCCAATAGATTCGCCCCAAGTTCCATTACCTGCTCTTTGATAGGCAGCGCCGCCTCTCCTGCATCGGTCATGGCTTGATTGAAGTCGTTTTGCGCGTCGCGCGATTCAAGCAGCGCGCTATTGTTCTCCTGGTACGCTTTCCCGGCCTCGCCGTAAAGCCCATTTAGTGTTTCAGTAACAAGGCTTGCGCGCTCCTGTTCGTCCCCGCAGGCGGCAAGAGCGGCGTTGAATGCGTCTTCCTTCGTGCCGCCATCGTCAACCGCTTGATTGAAAGCGGCTTGCGCGTCGGCGTGCCCCGAAAGCGCGGAGCTCCACGTTTCTGCACTCGCAGTAGACCAGTTGAGCGCATCAGCAAGGCCACCCGTCACGGTGCCTGTGTGCGCCGTCTCCTGTGATGCTTCAGCTAGGTTTTCAATCGGCAGTGCATCGCCGAACGTCGCATAGGCTCCGGCGGCAATATCTGTCCAGGATGCGAGCTCTTGCTCGTTGGTGGTGAGACGCGAGAGGTTTTGCGATGCCTCGGTCGCTGTGTCCGTCTCTCCAAGCAGCCTGTAGAAGTTTGCATAGACACCTTGCGCCTGCTCTGCCGTCCCTCCCGCACTTTCCCATGCGGTTTCTAGCTGGTGGCTCTGCTGTATGTTCTCTTCCTGAGATGAGGCCAACACCGTAAGCGCCGTTGTTGCGCCAACTGCACCGCCCACAATCGTCTTGCCTGCGCCCTCCATACCACGCCCGGCGCGCTCGAACTTATCCGAATTATTTTCGATGGTCTGGCCGAACTTATAAAGCGACGTTTTAGAGGCTTCCGCCTCTTTCGCGGTAGACTTCAAATCGTCGCCGTAGCTTTCGAGTTGCCTCTCGCATTTTAGAATGGAGCGCTGCAATGTGTCGTATTGGCGCTCTTCCTGCTCGGTGAGCTGCACACCACTCTTCTTCTTCTCTTCAAGCTGAGACAAAGCTTGTTTGTAAGCATCGAGCTTGCTCTTCGTCTCCCCGTATGCGCTATTGAGTGCCTTTACTTTCTGCTCAAGAAGCGTTGTGTTGCCAGGGTCTAACTTGAGTGCGCCGTTGATGTCCTTAAGGTCGCCTTGCGTCTCCTTGGCGGCGCTCTGCACCTTCTTCAATGCGCCTTGCAGTTCGGTCGTGTCACCACCAAACTTGATAACGAGGCCTTTATAGGATACGGCCACATCTACACCTCGATTCTCTTTTCAATATTCAGAGCACACGAAGCAACGCGCCGCTTGGGTGCGCTGCCGTCCTATACTCAACCGAAGAAGGTGGCTTCACCTCGCTCCGCGTATTCGTCATCTTCTGCGTAAGCCACCGCATCGTTTACGAACTGCCGCACCTCAAGTACTGCTTCGACCTGTTCTATCGTCAGATAATGAAGGTCTGAAACACTGATACCGCACTGCTGGCATTCGTGTATATAGAGCGCGTCGCAGCTATTCCTTATCTCTTCCGGAACTGGTGGCATCGGGCGCTTCGGCGGCCTTGGCGTCCACGTTCGTTCTCTGACCTGGAAAGAAATTTGCTTCCACGAGCTTCATCACGTCAGAGGCCCAACCATCCCCTCGCGTCATGTCATAGGCATCAGTCGGGAACTTCCCAAGCCATTCGCTAAACCCTTCAAGATTTTGATCTGCCGTCTTCTCGAAGGCCCAAAAGATTTCAAGCAGGGGTGTAATAGCCGGTATGCCAACGTACGAAAGAGATTCAGCGATAACGCCTATAGCCTCGCTGATATCTTTGGGGCGCTTGCCACCGTTTGGCTTGTCGACCTTGAACTCACCCGAATACACAATGGGCGTAAACGCGTTGCACTCCATCTTGTGCTCAATGTCGCCGACTGAAACAACGCGCATCACTGGGCCCCCTTTGCCGGAGTAGCAACTACCTTAGGCGCAACCGCCGTGTCAACCTTGGCGAAGAACTTCTCATAGTCAGCAAGCCCGGTGTAGCTGTCATACCCACTTGTGCGCGTACCACTGGGAAGCTTAACCACGCGCCACGAAAAATCGTAATCGAGTTGGGTGATATCAGGTTTTTCCTCGATACCCTTTGCATTGAGGGACGGCTTAGAGAGCTGGCATTTATACAAACACCGACGCTTCCCCGTGATGTGCCCCGGCTGTTCGCACATGAAGGCAAAGGGGGCCGGGGTTACGTCAGCCGACAAGATCGTTCGCCCGTCTTCGGCAATCTGATAGCCCACGAGCTTGGCGATGAGAGCCCGAAGCTCGGGCGTGCTCTCAACGTCATAGAAGCTCATGGTACCGCTGCCTCCGTTGTCCTGCTGTTTGTCGATCCATACTTCGTTGTCGGCAAAACTCGTCGCGCTCTCAACGCTTGGCTCCATCTTGATTTCAACGGTGCCAGCGACGGGAACCGGAACGTCATACGTCAGCGTATCCTCGTCAGTCATCGGTGCGAAATGGGCGTTTTTAACGCCAAAAAATCCATTGCGTGGCATGTTCTGTGCCTTTCGTTAGTCTTCCACCACGGCGACGCTGTACGCGGTTTCAATTAGTGCCTCCGCGTCTATGAACGTAACCGCCTTTTCGTAGTTGATACCAGCCGCACCAAGCGCGGCTTCTATGTCCTTTTCACGCTTGTAGTCCCGCTCGCTAACGTACAGCGCCACGTCGTATCCCATGAACCGGATGTATTCGGAGTTGTCCGCATATGATGTTTCAGAGAAACCAGCAACAAGACAGATGAAGGGCGGCGAGGGTTCTTCTTCGTTGCGAAACGCCGTATTTGCCCACGGTATTTCAAGCGAATCGAGTGCGGCTGATAAATCTGTGAGTTTATTCATCTTGCCTCGCTACCGCTCACGAACTCTGCGGAAACTTGCTCAAACACATCTG
>NZ_JAVWUP010000262.1:0-2942 GCF_036667095.1 Gordonibacter sp.
CCACGCCCGCGAGATGCTCGAGCAGGTGCAGGGGCTCTAGCAGATAAGACAGCGTATGCCCTCGTAGAAGAGGTTGTCGCAGTTCCTGCTGCTAGTCGGGAATATATTCAGCGACGTCTGAAAGCTCACAATTGAGCAACGTGCAAAGCGTATTCAGCGTATACGTGGACACCGGCATGTCTTTTCTTAGACGCTGGACAGTGCTGTTGCCCATTCCGTGTTTGACGCGAAGCGTGTATGTCGAGAATCCCCGCTCCTTCATTGTCCGCCAAAGAGGCGCATAGCTTATCACTTTACTCCTTTGTTTTAGATTCGCTTCGAAGCGTTGATTTCTTTGAGTATGGCCCCTATAATGGGCATGTTTGATGACCCATAAAGGGCCATGACCCTTTTAAGGCCATTTAGAAAAAGTCGTAATAAGGAGGCGGAATGGGTACAGCAAGTAGCAAAAAGCACACGAAAGACCTCTCGCGTCGGAATTTTCTAAAAGGGGCTGCTGCCACGGCGGCGGGAATCGCTTCGGTAGGTCTCATCGGCTGCAACTCTGCAAAGCCGCAGTCATCCAAGCAGGAGGCATGGGACACTGAAGCCGAAATCGTCATCATTGGCCTAGGCGCAGCGGGGCTTGCCGCTGCTATCGCTGCCAAAAAAGAAGGTGCGCAAAGCGTTTTATGTCTCGAGTCGGCACCTGAGGAATTTGCTGGAGGCAATACGCGTGTGTCGGGTGATATGCTGATGATTCCCGATGATGTCTCTTCCGGGGTTACCTACCAAACAACACTCAACGACAGCTATGAGGTCCCCAGCGAATACATGCAGGCGTGGGCGGAGGGCGTTTGTGGCAACATGGCCTGGCTCACCGAAGAACTCGGCTACGACCTCCAACCAGGAACAGCGGCTGCGCCCGAATTCCCTGGACTTCCCGGCAGCGATAAGATCAAGACCTACTACGTAGACGGTATCTGCGGCTTCTCGTCTCTCTGGCTTCCTTTCATGGATACTGCAGCCGAACTGGGCGTTGAGATTATGTATGAAACACGCGCAACCGAGCTCATTTTCGACACCACAACCAAAGAGGTGTTTGGTGTCCTCGCGGGTGACAAAAGAATTAAAGCATCAAAAGGTGTAATCATGGCCTGTGGCGGATTTGAAAACGATCCCGACTTGCTCCAAAACTATTTCCCCGGCATCGGTTGCCCCAATCCTTTCTATAACGGCAGCCCCTACAATGTGGGCGATGGCATCAGGATGGCGCAAAAGATCGGTGCCGACCTGTGGCACATGAACAGTATCGCAGCTTCGGCAATCTGCGGCCGAACGCTTTCCCCTGATTCGCGCTCTGCTGGCTTCTTAAACCTCAGCTCAAAAGATTACATTTACATCAACAACGAGGGCGAGCGTTTCATGTGCGAAGAGACAAAGAGTCTTGCCCGCCATGGAAAACTTAAGGACAAAGGCATATGGCCCTTACTCACGGTACCAACCCCCTCTCATGTTATTTTTGGATCAGCCGCTTTTAACGAAAAGTTTCTTTTTGGAAGCATCGACTATATGGGATGGTCAATTATCGCTGAGCCAGGGCCCGCAACAAACCAAGCGCTCGTTGATGCCGGCGTGCTTGTTAAGGCTGATACCCTTGCCGAACTCGCTCGAAAAATCGGACACAATGCAGATGCTATAACTGCCACGGTGGACCGGTATAACAGCATGGTCGCCCAGGGTAAAGACGAAGATTTTGGACGCGGAGAATCGGTATATGACAACTACTTCTTTAGCGCCGAAAAGGCCTCGGGCACAAGCGATGTCACCACGTATAGCAATACGAAAACCGAGGTGCTTAAAGCCTTCCCCCTTGTTCCCATTGAAGGCCCCTTCTACGCCATGGAAGTGGCTTTAGGCCTTCTCAACACCCAGGGCGGCGCAAAGCGTAATGGCGAGAGTCAGGTGCTCGATATCGACGGCAGCGTAATTCCCCGCCTGTATTCCGCAGGTGAATTTGGATCCATATATGCTTACATGTATAACGGCGGAGGAAATATCAGCGAAGCCGTCTCAACAGGCCGTATAGCTGGTATTGGGTGCGCAAAGCTCGACCCGTGGGACGCATAACTCCCCGTGAACAATAATCCCAAACAATGGAGCATACCCTTGGTCAGGTAAGTTCTCGTGTGACCAAGGGTACTCACCTCAAGGGAGCTACCTTCATGAATATTACGCGCAATGATGTGCGGCGATGCGTGGGTATACTGCTTTTCAGTTGTATCGCACTGAGCGCAATCGCTTGCGCACCCCAGACAGCTCAGGAGCCACCTGCTTCTTCGGACTCCTCCGACAAGGCAACAGCTATAGCGTTCACGTGGTCCGAAGAGAGCGCCTGCGAAACCTGCCACGATAGCGTGACGCAATCATTTGACGATGATGCTTCTGTCGCATCGCTTCACACCTCGCTCAAGAGTGATTGTTTCAGTTGTCATAGCGACAAAGAGGGTCTCCAGAAAGCGCATGCGAAAGTAACCCTCGAATCCAAGAAGAAGTCCTTATCGTTGAAAAAGACTTCCGTTACACCAGATGCCTGCACGACCTGCCACGAGCTTGGTGCCCTATCTGCCACGACAGAGTCCAGCACTATTCTTACCGACTCAAACGGATTAACCGTCAACCCCCACAGCCTACCTGTCAGCAGCGAACATGATGCCCTGTCTTGCTCATCATGCCATTCCCTCCATCAAAGCAAGGGCCCCGACAGCATAGCTCCCGGCGTCTGCAAAAACTGCCATCATGCCGACGTATACGAATGCGGAACTTGCCACGAGGTGTAGCAAAACCGCCGCCTCAACGATACGTCCCTCCCCGAAATGCCCGCTGAAGCTTCAACGGCGGGCATTTCGGGTGCCCCTAGATCGAGGCCGCGATCGCCTCGTCCTCGGGCAGCGCCGCCGCCT
>NZ_JAVWUP010000263.1:0-1219 GCF_036667095.1 Gordonibacter sp.
CTTCTCCTTTTTGTGGCTAACGTGATATTTGCCACCATGGATTTGCGCGATCGCTTATTGTTCATGTTTCTTCATATGGGGATAGCTTTATTCTTGCTATCTCGTCCCGCCGTGGCGCTTTTTGATAGCACGCGTGGGTGGATGCTGTCGACGCCTGAGGCAACTGCGTTTGCTCTTTGGGCGTTGTTTCTGTCTATGATCTCGCTGTATGTGGGCGTAGAAATTTACGACCTGTTGCGTGCCTACAATGAACACAGGCGTGCTGAGCGCTCTAAGCTTGGTATTGCTTCCTTTGCTCAGGGCCCTATGGCGCTGCGCCAGGTAGTGGGTTGGGCTGCCTTGTCAAAGGAGCGAAAACTCGATTATATTCGCTGGGTTGCCTTGGTGCTGTTTCTGGTGTGTTTTGTGGGTGCTGTGGCTACGGGGTTTATTAAGCTCTCTTATATGCAGGGTAAGAACTACGAGGAATACTACACCATCGTCTCGAGTGATTATGTGCCGTGGGCCCTCGATCTACTGAATGTGATGTTTCCCTATATGCTCTGTGCTTATTTGGCCACCTTGCCCAAGCGCACCCCGTCGACGATATGTTTAATTATGTATGTGGCAACGACGCTTCCCATGCTCATGATAGGCTCCCGTGCCGATTTTGTTATGGCGTGCCTGTTTTCCCTTCTCTATTATGTGTTGCGAAATATTACGGACAAGCAGGAAAAATGGATTGGTAAAAAGGAACTCGCTTTTGCTGCTATTGCAGCTCCAATGGGTATTTTCGTTATGGGAATGTGGGATTACCTGCGTTCCGATTCGGTGTCTGAGGCAAACGGTTTCGTTTCTCAAATACTGGATGCTCTGTATAAACAGGGTGTGAGTTTTACGGTACTAGGGCACGGCTTTGATGTGAATACGCAGATTCAGCAGTTGGGTTTTAAATTCTTTAGCATGGGTCTTTTTATTTCCAATATCACTCAAGGTTTCATCGGGCAGACGTTTTTGGGCTGCGAAGCTCTGCCGGGTACCAACAGCGCTGAGCTAGCTTTGTGGGGTAACGAGTACGCTCATACGATGTCGTATTATGCTCACTGGAACTACTTAGGCGGGGAGGGATACGGTTCGTCATACTTACTCGAACTCTTTGCTGACTTTGGGTATGGCGGTATTATCGTGGGGAGCTTGCTTTTGGGGGTAGCTCTCGTAGCGCTGTCTCGCTCAATTGGTA
>NZ_JAVWUP010000263.1:1229-2936 GCF_036667095.1 Gordonibacter sp.
TAAGCATTGGTTTTGGGGTACTGTCGCCTTGATTTCCTCAATCATGATTGTTCATATGCCACGTGGGAACACTATGGAATGGATATCGTTTATATGGACAACTCGTTTTGCACTTGCAATGGCGCTGCTGGTGGGAGGGTCGGCTTTGTTGAGCTGGTGCTCGTCTCGCCGCGCCCTTAAGATAGTGCGTAAAGGATTGCAAGAGAGAATGCGCGGTACGCGGGAGGATCCCAACTTGCCAGAGGTGCTACCGGAGGTTGATCGGACATCTGATCTGGTGATTGTGCGGGCTCCTGCTGCTATTCCGCTTTGCGAGAATGGTAAAAATGGCCAACTACGCGTGCTGGCTTCGACGCGTTGCAAGGTATTGAAAGGCTAAGGTGAGGATGCGTTATGTTCAACTTTGAAACAATCGGGGAAAGCGTCAAACGACACTGGATTCCTATCGTGATAGTTACGCTTTTGCTGGTGGCGGTTGGCGTGGTGCCTTCCTTTTCCAAAGGGGGAGAGACGGTGGTTGAGCCGGCTTATACCGCTGAGGCTTCTTTCTATATTTCGGGATACGAGAAATCCCCGGAAGTGGGTACCTACAACTATCAGCTGGGGGGCGCTGAGGATATGCTGATTACCGACGCACGTCGTGTGATCGTAAGCAATGAGGTGGCTGGTGAGGTACGTCGTCAATTCGGGGAGGATGTGACGGTGTCGTCTCCCTTCTGGGTTAATGAAAAGACGAACGGGAATTTCTACACCCGCTTTATCTTTGTGGATGCGTCTGCTCCGACGCCTGAAATAGCTTTACAGGCAACCGATTTTGCCGCAGAAAAAGCCTCTCAGATTATCCGAGAAACGCTGCCGGTTACTGAAGTTACCATTGTGAGTCCTGCGGCGTTGTCGTCAGTACAGGGCAAGGCGGCCGACTTTGGCGTGGATAAGCCTGTGTCGAAAGAAAACCCCCTTGTAGCGGTTGCTTCGAGCGTTAACATCAAGAATGTGATTATCTATGGCTTCGTGGGTTTGGTGGGTTCGCTTGTTGTTTTTGTTGCCTACGATGTTCTTTCCCGTCGTGTAAGGTCGGTGCGCGACATTGAGCGTCTGCTTGCTGTGCCGTCTTTGGCCTCGGTGCGCACGGAAGATGACTACGCGTTTTTGGCGGAAGATGTCAAAGTGCTTCTCGAGCGCAACGATATTGCTTCGCTTGTAGTGGCGGGTTGCGTTAAGGCTGATGGAGCGGTTCAAGTTGCACATGCGCTGGAGCAGAGAGGCCTTACGGTGACCGGAAGCGCATCGGCGGCTGTTGAGCCCGATGCTGTTCAAGTGTTGTCGCAGGCGGAGGGTGTGCTGATTGCTCTCGGCTGTGCTACGGCGAAGAGTCGCGATCTTGATCGATTGTCGGAAGCTCTGCGCATCGCGGGTACGCCGGTGGTCGGTGCGGTGTTCGTGCCGCGTAAGCGGTAGCGCGTCTGCTGTTTGGGATTTGCAACGAAACGAACGAAGGAGTGCCGCTGTGCTTAATTTTGCCGTGGGTCCGGTGCAGATGTCGGATGAAGTACGATCGGTTGGGGCCGAGCAAGTCCCCTATTTTCGGACGCCTGAATTCTCCCGCGTCATGCTTGAAAACGAAGCGCTCCTTTTGAAGTTTGCCGGCGCTCCTGAAGCGTCGCGTGTGGCGTTTTTGACGGGCTCAGGCACCGCCGCTATGGAGGC
>NZ_JAVWUP010000264.1:0-2910 GCF_036667095.1 Gordonibacter sp.
CAGGGCGATCACCACGCCGACGACGATCTTCTCGTAGTTCTTGAACAGCTTCGTCGTCTTGTCATGCTGTCGCACGCCTACGATGTAGAGTGGAATGCCGATGGCGTATACGATGCAGGCTATCATAAGGTAATTCAATCCTGCTGCGTAGATAAGCCACAGGCCGTACAACGATCCGGCCGCACCCGTGAACAGCGCCATGCCCCTGCTGGCGAAGATGCCGCTCGGATAGCCCTTCTTGTCGAGCGCGATTTTGAACAGGAACAGCGTGCAGAACAGGTAGCAGGGCAGCGCCATGACGCTGGTGATGCTGATCATCGTGGTCCAGGCGTTGCTCCCGATGAAGTACGAGGCGATGAGTACCACTTGGATGACGATGGTGGTCCACAGAAGCGAGGTCGAGGGTGCACCGTGCTTGTTCTCCTTGACGAACGGCTTCGGGAAGATGCCGCTTTGCGAGGCGGCTAGCGGCATCTCTCCCAACATGAGCATCCAGACGAGCCAAGAGCTCAGTACCGAGATGATAACGCCGGCATTCACCATGATCTCGCCCCAGCTGCCGAACGACTTCAACATGATGGCGGCCATGGAGGGGTTGGCCATGCTTCCGATTTCCGCCTGCGTGTACACGCCCAGCGGCAGCAGCGATACGACGACGTAGAGTGCCAGCGTGACCAAGAAGCCGATGGTCGTGGCCTTGCGGACGGCGGTTTGCGACTTCGCCTTGCCGGATACGACGACGGCGCCCTCGATGCCGAGAAACAGCCAAAGCGTTACCAGCATGGTTGACTGCACTTGGGGCATGACGTTGTCCCAGTTCAGCGTAAGGGCAATGTGGTCTTTCATGCCCCAGAAGCCTTCCATGAACACCGAGAACTTGAAGATGGTGGCCACGGCCAGAATGAAGATGAGCACCGGTACCAGTTTGCCGATGGTGCCGATGATGTTCAGGAAGCTGGTTTGCTGCGCGCCGCGCAGGGCCAGCAAGTACATGATCCACGTGATGATGGACCCGCCGATGATGGAAGGGATGTTGTTGCCTCCGGAGAAGTCGGGCACGAAGTAGTTCAACGTGGCCATGACCAGCACCGAATAAGCTACCAGAGCGAAGCAGTTGCATATCCAGTAGCCGTAGGCCACGAAGAATCCCGCCAGCTTGCCGAAGCCTTTCTCGGCGTAGGCGTACAGGCCGTTCGTCAGCTCGGGCCGTGCGGCCGACAGGATGCGGAATGTGTTCGCGATGAACCAGATACCGATGCCGGTAACTATCCAGGCGATGATGATGGCGCCGGCCGAAGCATCCTGTGCCATGTTTTGGGGAAGGTTGTAGATACCTCCGCCGATCATGGCGCTGATGACGATGCCGACGAGCCCGATCAGGCCAACTTTCTTGGCGCTTGAGCCGCCGCCCGAGGTGTCTTTGCCGGAAGCGCCCGAGCTGGGAGCTGTTGCAGTTTTGTCTGACATGGTAAGGTAGCCTCCGAATCCTACCGTTTCAGGTTAGTGAGGGGCTCGAAGTCCATCTGCTTCAGCCAGTCGGACAGGTCAAGGTCGTTCAAAGACGAGAAGCCGGTGGCAGGTACGGCGTTGCGTGCGAGGGTGACATAGGGGCCGACGGTGATGGCGTTGCCGATCTCGCCTGGCTTCATCATGCGGTGCGCGAAGCCCACATAGGTGCGGTCGAACAGCACATGGGAGTCGCGGCCGCACTCGACGACGGACCAGACGATGGCTTTGCGGTGCTGCTCCAAGAATTCCAGCAGGTCTTTTTCGCTGTCGTTCTTCGTCCAGACGCCTGCATCCTCGATGAACAGGTCGGCCGCGAAGTCGCGATCGGCGGAAAGCGAGATGGCGATGAACGACCAGACGCCGTAGCCCTCATCCTCGCCGGGCTTGCCCTTCTTGGGACGGTAAGCTGTGACGCCCTTGTTGGCGCAGATGGTATGTGCGCCGGGGATGGGGTGGTAGCGGCGGTTCTGTTCGGTGCCGAACAGCTCCACGCCGGCGTTCAGCAGCGGCTGGGCGTCGAATACTTTCAGGTCGCTGCCGTCGAACTGCTTTTCGGTGAACAGCGGCGTACTCTTGCCGGAGGTGATGTCGTCGTGGCGCGCCAGGTCGAAGCCCCATACCTGGCCGGCTATGCCACAGAACGACGAGGCGGTGAGCATGTTGATCTGGCCGACGTACGCATCGGCGATCTCGGCTTTGTCGTAGGTGACGATGCCGTCGATGAGTTCGTCGTTCGTCTTCTCGACCGTGCCAGCCGACACTTTCAGCACCGATACGTAGCCGTTGCCGTAGGCGCCCGGCATTCCGTAGCCGTCGCAGTAATCGTCGTACGGGCTGATGGCGGTCTTGTCAATATGAGGCGCGCGCATGCCGTGATGCGCGTGGGTTGATTTGGCGATGGCGCGGTTCCTGCGTTCTTCGAGGTTCTTCATGAATCTTCCTTTCGTCTTGCGGGGATTTGCGGGGCCGATTGTATGACCGGCTGCGTTGGGGAATGACGGCAGCATCGAAGCGAAAACGTCCCGTGTCGGGGACGATGCTGGGCTGTTAAGGGGCCGTGGGGGAGTTTCCCCTGTGCCGCGGCCGGTCCGTGCTGTCCGAAATCTTTGCGAGCGCCTGGGGGAAAGTGGAGTCGTGCGGAGTTGAAATATGAACTTCAGTTGTCGTTGAACTGCGACTACGCGATAAACGGACTGACCGAAACGCCAAATCCTGGGGCGGTGGCTATTGCGCTCTTCCATCGCCTTGGATGTAGAGTGCGCTAGAATGGCTCCATGCAGAAGAACACCTTGAAATACTCCGGACTCGTCTTCTTAGCCGGCGCCAGCTACGGGGCCCAGGCCACGACGGTGAAGATAACCTATGCCGCCGGTTTCACCTGGACCCAGGTGGTGGCAAGCC
>NZ_JAVWUP010000265.1:0-2903 GCF_036667095.1 Gordonibacter sp.
CGTAGGGAGAGGAAGGCTACCAGCGATGAAGGAAGAACCCCCCGCCTTTAGGCGTGGGGAGTGTCAAAGCACTATTGGTCCGACTGGTGTTGCTTCGGGTAACCCGAAATTCGGGCACGCGGCTTCAAGCGCCCGCTCGAACTTCTTCAAGCCGAGGGTGGCACCGACAACCTCAAAGGATATCGAGGATCGCTGCCCGTCGTCGTTCGTGTAGTTCACCACCCAGTAGACGTGATCGACTTTCTTCTTCTTGGTTCCCGTACCGTCGATGCCGCCTATGACGGCTCCCAGAGGTCCCAGGATAAGCCCGCCGACCGCAGCTCGTCCGATCACCGACTTCTGGCCCTTGTTGACGATCTCGCTTTCACGTACCGTGCCGAAGTCCTTGATCTTGCGGAGGGGGAGCAGCACGGGTTGTTGCTTATCGATGCGCTGGTTGATAACGAGGTTGTCGCCGTCTATGGTGGCGCAGATGGCGTAACCTCCCGGTATGCCAGGGATCGCCCCCGGTACCGCGCAGAGGTTCACCGTCATATTACCTTGCCTGTCTTTGTTCCCAAAAATTACCATGTGAGGCCTTCCCGGTTATTTCACTGCGAGCTGGTCGCGCAGCGCCGCTTGTAGTGTCTGTGAGAAATCAAAAAACACGTGGTACATTTTGTATCTTCTGCCAGCAGTGGACAATAGCGAAGGCTTGCACGCCGGTTACGTGCCTGCATGCTCATGCCTCATGATATCGCCCGGCTGACAGTCAAGCACCTCGCAGAGGGCCTCAAGCGTGGAGAACCTTATTGCCTTCACTTTGCCGGTCTTTATGCGCGAGAGGTTGACCACCGACACACCCACGCGCTCGGACAGTTCGTTTAGGCTTATGCCGCGCTGACGCATCACTCGGTCGAGGTTGATCACGATGCCCATGAATGCCTCCTTGTGCCTAATGATAGAGGATGCGCATGTAGATCATTTGAAGCATAACTTTATTGATAATCGTTAAAGTGTATGCCATTGATGCAAGTACGGGGAAGTTATATCCAAACTACAACCGAACCGGCAACGGCGCGCGATTTCGGGGCCTGTGAAGTGCCGCTCTCTTGAAGCTTTGCTTCCCCGGCAACGCGGATGCAAATGTGAGTAGTGTGTGCAAATGCAAGTAGCGTTGGTCTTCCTACCGTGCGTTCGGCTGACGGGGGTGTCAGCCGTCTCTCTTCTCCGCTCGCATCCTGTGGCGACGCTGGGCGTTGCCGGTTGCTCGCATCCCTTCGAAAGCCTCCGTCCTGGATGGGGTATCCGTGATGCCCTGGTTCGCATCCGATCTGTGGAGGGTATGCGAAGGCCCTGCTGCTAATCGGTGAGCGGTAGGTGCAATAATCTTGCATGAAACGCAACCGAGGCACGAGTTTTTTGCATGGCTTTCCGAGAGGTTTCCAGAATTCCCGATATACGGACAAACGTGCGTCTTTCCGTTGTCAAACAATCTCGCGAAATAGTAATTGTGCAAGTGCACAAAACGCTATAATGCAGCAGTCCCGAATGGCAAGAGGATTCAGTGGAGCAAGCAAACTCGGGAAAGCGGGCCGATGCGGCCCCAATCGCCAAGTATCGCAAGTGAAGCATTTTAAAAGGAAGGTACCAACATGAGCGGTGACAACGTAGTTTTGGCCCGGAACACGGACAACGCGCCTAAGAGCGATCGGTACGCGCAGACGGTGGCTTTCTCCCACTATAACAACTTCTCTGCCCAGCTGCCCCTCGACCCCGCGACTGGCAAGATCGTCGCCGGCGGCGCGAAGGAGCAGGCCGAGCAGTGTCTGAAGAACATCAAGGCCGTGGTGGAGAGCATTGACCACGCAATGACCGACGTGGTGCGTATCACCATCTTCGTCAAGAACATCAAAGACGTTCCCGCCATCGACGAGGTCTACAAGACGTTCTTCACGACCTACCTTCCCGCGCGCACGGTCGTTGCCGTTGCCGCCCTTCCGATGGACGCCCTGGTGCAGGTCGAAGCCCTTCTCACCAACGGCGAAGGTACGATCCCGAACGCACCGCAGTCCGGCGACTTGATCAAGTACACCAACAACACGCACAACGCCCCGTTGGACCCGATGTCCACGCAGATCGTGGCGTTCTCCCACTACAGCAACATCTCTGCCCAGCTGCCCCTCGACCCCGAGACCAACGAGATCGTTGTCGGCGGCGTGGCCGAGCAGGCTGCCCAGTGCCTCAAGAACATCAAGGCCATCCTGACGAGCATTGATGTGCCTATCGACGACATTGTGAAGGTGAGCGTCTTTTTGAAGGACCTCTCCGACATTGATGCCGTGAACGAAGTGTACACACGCTTCTTCCCCGACTCGGGCATCGCTCGTGCCGTTGGCTATATGCCGGCCCGCACGGTCGTTGAGGTCGCTGCCCTGCCCATGCACGCGCTTGTGCAGATCGAAGCCGTGGTGTCCCATGGTGACGGCACGCCTCCGCAGGCCGTCGAGGACCGTCATGGCCTCATCGTGGAAGCCAACAGCACCGACGCTGCGCCGAAGTGCAAGTTCTCCACGCAGACGGTGGCTTTCTCCCACTACAACAACATCTCCGCCCAGCTGCCCATCGACCCCGCGACCGGCAAGATCGTGTCCGGCGGCGTGGTCGAGCAGGCCGAGCAGTGCTTCAAGAACATCAAGGCCATCATCGAGTGCGTCGACCACAAGCTCGAGGATGCCGTCAAGGTGAACATCTTCTTGAAGAACATCGAGGATCTCGATGCCGTGAACGAGACGTACGCGACGTTCTTCCCCGGTGCGCCTGCTCGCAGGGTCGTCGGTGCCTCCACGCTGCCCATGGGCGCGTTGGTGCAGGTCGACGCTATCTTCGGCAACGCCGAGGGCACGCCCCCGATCGTGTAGCGC
>NZ_JAVWUP010000266.1:0-2877 GCF_036667095.1 Gordonibacter sp.
TTCAAACGGGGTATCCTGACACATTCTTTCATAAGGAGGAGAAATGTCAGGAACGAATGACCCGCACAGCGGCTTGACCCGCAGGAGTTTTCTGAAGACCACCGCTGCAATTGCGGGTGCGACTGCCGTTATCGGGGGGACACCAACGCTGACGGCACTAGCGCAGAGCGAGACGGGTGGAGAAGAATCGCTTGTTTCGACGATTTGCAGAGCAAATTGCTTTCAGGCATGCATGCTGAATGCTCATGTCAGAGATGGGAAAGTAGTCAAGATGTCGCGTGGGAACTATCCTGAGGATATTTACTCAGGATGCTGTCTTCGTGGTTTAAGCATGCACGAAAGAACCTACAGCGACGCTCGAGTAAAGTACCCCCTGAAACGCGTCGAAGGCACCGAGCGAGGTGCGGGTGAGTGGGAGCGCATCTCCTGGGAACAGGCTATCGGTGAGATAGCCGGCAAGATCAAGGACATCCAGCAGACGTACGGCGAAAAGGCTATGTCCTTTAATGTTGCATCAGGGAATTATGGAGCGGTTCAAGGGAGTGCCCTTCGCAGGCTCATGTACTCTATCGGAGGCACCGCACCTGCGGCAATGTATGATTTTGCGCTTGGCTGGGGAACGAATCGCGTCATGGGCGGTGGAGTTTTTGGATACAGCAACGAGCCGAAAGATATGATCGATGCCAGACATATTCTGATCTGGGGTGCCAACCCTACCTGGACCCAACCGCAGACTTGGCGTATCATTCTTGCGGCGAAAGACAAAGGGGCGCGTCTGCTGTGTATCGATCCCATTCGTTCGGCCACTTCGCAGTATTGCGATGAATATATCCAGATAAAGGCCGGAACCGATCTTTATGTGACCCTGGCAATTCTTAACGAAATTGTAAAAGCCAATCGAATTGATGTCGAATACGTCAAAAAATACACGACCGGATCGTTTTTAATTCGCCAAGATACAGGTCTTTTCTTGCGCCTCTCGGATATTGCGGGTGGGGAGTTGGCCAAAGTCCGCGATGCGAAAACCCTTAATGCTGTGGGAAGCACGAAAAAGGATCCTGCCTACGTAATGGATGAGCAAACGGGTTCGATTAAGCTGTATACCGAATGTGACACTCCAGTTCTCGAAGGTGAGTTTGAAGTGCAAGGAATCAAGGTGAAAACCGTGTATTCCGCCCTAAAAGAACATATGTCACAGTACACGGTTGAAGATGCATCCGATCTGTCAGGCGTTCCCTTGCAAACCATTAATGAAATAGTGAGCATCTACGCTTCGGGTGATCCCGTAACGGCCTATACCCAATACGGTATTGACCACTATAGGGGTGGTCATCTTTGGGGGCAGGCGCTCGCGATTCTCCATGCTCTTACCAATAATCTTTCTCGCCATGGCACGGGTATCGGCGGTCCTGGTGCGCCCAAAGGGACGCTCTCTCCGCTGGGTCAGAATGTAGCTATGTCTCGGGGGACTAATCCCGTAAAAGCTGACAAATGTAATGGCATCATTGCCTCCTGTGCTTGGTCCGATGTGGTTAAAACAGGCAAGTTCAAAGGCAAAGACTATCCCATAAAAGGCTATATCGGCAATTGCGATAACGTCGCAAGCAATCGCTGTCAGCAACGTATATGGGTTGACGAAGATGTGAAGAATCTAGAGCTTATCGTTTCCCTTGAGATTGAGATGACCGATACCGCTCGCTATGCCGACTACGTATTGCCCGCTGCCTTCTGGTTGGAATGTACCGATATTCGCGGTAACTTCTCGAATCCCTATATTGTGTACGGAGGAAAGGCCATTGAGCCGTTGTGGGAATGTAAGACCGACAACGAGATCAGCACGCTTCTTGCCGAAGCGCTAGGAGCTGGCGAGGCTTATCCCCATCGAACGGACGAAGAGTGGATCGATATAGCCTTTGATTCAGATGCGATGCGCGCCAAAGGTTTTACTCAGCGACGTTTAAAGGAAGAGAAGGCGCTGCGTTGCTTGGGCACGGAAGAAGAGCCGTGGATAATCGGTGGATATGGCGCGGAGTTCCCCACTCCCTCCGGACGTGCAGAGCTCTATTGTGAGATTCCGGGCGCTCGGTACGATTACGGCCAAGATTGGCAAAGCGAAGCCAAAGAGCAGCAGTTCCCTATTTGGTTGCCTCCCAACGAGAATTGGCCTCATGCGGAAATTCGTAAAAAATACCCGCTCAGCTATCTGACGCTGCACCAACGCGGGCGTACTCACACGCAATGGTTCGCAAGCGAAACCATTAGAGAGATAGACAAAGAGCCTTACTGCCATATCTCCCGCCCCGACGCTTCCAGCCGAGGTATCGAGGATATGGAGGTCGTCGAAGTGTTTAACGATCGAGGCCACTGTGTTCTGAAGGCCATCATCGACGACTCTCTCCCTGAAAGCGTTTGCTATATACCTAAAGGCTGGCAGCGCCATCAATTCATCGCAGGCGGGTATCAGGAGATGACGATGAATGCGGGTGATGTGTGTGCGGGCGGCTATATCTTCTATGATGCGGTTGTCGAGATTAAGAAATGGGAGGAGTAGATCATGCGCTATGGATTTGCTATCGATACGAAACGCTGCATCGGCTGCCATACTTGCGCTGTTGCTTGCCGGTACGAGAATAATCTGTCCAAAGAAACATGGTGGAATAGGGTACTTACGGACGGCGGCGATAGTATGGACATGCCAAAGGGTGAGTTTCCGAACGGGATTCTTTCGTACCTGCCGCTTGCATGCCAGCACTGCGACAATCCTGCATGCGTGAAGGTGTGCCCCGTGGGCGCCACCTACAAGGATCCCGAGACGGGTGTCGTGCGACAGGATTATGAGAAGTGCATCGGCTGCCGCATGTGCATGTCAGCGTGCCC
>NZ_JAVWUP010000267.1:0-2863 GCF_036667095.1 Gordonibacter sp.
CCTCCAGCAGAGGCGACCGTCGCCCACCGCAACGCAAAAGGGACTGCCATGAGCCCACGAACCTACACAACCTCCGAGATAGCCGAAGCAGTCGGCATCCATCCCAACACCGTCCGGTACTACGAGCAAACCGGATTTATTACGCAAGCCGAGCGCAAGCCCAACGGATACCGCGTATTCACCGACGAGCACCTGCTGCAGATTCGCCTTATCCGGCTTGCCTTGCAGGTCGAGATCGTTCAGAACAACCTGCGCCACGAGGCTATCGGCATCATCAAGGCCATGTCGGCAAGGAACTACCGGCAAGCAGCAAGCCTTGCCCTCGTTCGCCTAGAGCACCTGAAGCGCGACCAGAAGGCAGCCGGGGAGGCTGTTGCAACGGTGCACGACATCCTTGCCGCCACGCAACGAGACGAAGACGGCGCGCTGATCACGCGCGCGGCAGCAGCAAAAAGCCTCTACACCACCATCGACTGCCTCAGGAACTGGGAGATGAACGGCCTCTTCTCGGCAAAGCGCAGCCAAAACGGCTACCGAGTCTACACGGAAAGCGATCTCGATCGGCTGCGCATCATCAAGATTCTGCGAGACGCCGGCTATTCCCTCGTTGCCATCCACCGACTTTTCGCCCAACTCGATGCCAACCGCCGTGTCGACATCCATCGCACCTTGGACACGCCGGCCCCCGACGAGGACATACTCTCGGTGTGCGACAAGCTGCAGACCTCGCTTGCGCTTGCCGAGCGCCACTCGCACGAGATCATAGAGCTGCTAAGCTGCCTGGAAGAGATGCGCGCCAATTCCGAGACTCCCAGCAACGAAACCTCTACCGAGGACCACTGACCCGCTCGGCCACGCCCTGCGGCCGTACTCTCCGGATCGGGCGGCCTCCTGGCAAACAGCGTCAAGCAGTCCTTCCGTCGGCGCTCCCCGACTAGCCCCGGCCAACAACGGCGCTCGGCAAGAAAACAAACCCTCCAGATTGCCACCAGGGTTATCCGCTTGGCTACCATACAGGCTCCGACAGAAAGGAGCAGGTATGGAATACATCGTTTCCGCAGTTGGCCTTAAGAAATCATTCGGCTCGAAAAAGGCGGTTGCCGGAATCGACCTTGCCGTAGCGCAAGGCGAGACGTTTGGCCTTCTTGGAGCCAACGGTGCGGGGAAATCGACTACGGTCGAGTGCCTTGTGGGAGTGAAAGAGCCCGACGAGGGACAGGTGCTTCTTATGGGGAAGCGACCGCGCGCCCAGCGCAAAACGCTCTTCGAGCACGTAGGCGTGCAGTTCCAAGAATCACGCTATCAGGACAAGGTGAAGGTGGACGAGCTTTGCCGTATGACGGCCTGCCTGTACCGGCAGCCTGCCGACTACCGCGCGCTGCTGCACTCGTTCGGCCTCGACGAGAAGCGATCGAGCTTCATCGAAGATTTGTCCGGCGGGCAAAAGCAGCGGCTGTTCGTCGCACTCGCCTTGATCCCCGACCCGCGCCTTGTTTTCCTGGACGAGCTCACTACCGGGCTCGACGTCAAGACTCGCCGGGAGGTCTGGGGGTATCTCGAGGCAATGAAGGATCAGGGGGTCACCATATTCCTCACCTCGCACTATCTTGACGAGGTCGAGCGGCTCTGCGACCGCATCGCCATCATTCGAAACGGGAGGATAGTATTCACGGGCACGGTTGACGAAGCACGGGAATCCTGCGGAACCGCCGACTTGGAGCAGGCCTATCTGCACTACGCCGAACAGGGAAGTAAGGAGGCACAATGAAAGCATTCGCAACGCTGCTCGGGGTAGAGCTGAAGCTCTCGCTCCGCGATATGAACATGCCGATATTTGCCCTCGCCATGCCTGCGGTGGTGATGGTGATCATAGGGATCGTCTTCGGCAGCCAACCCGCCTTCGAAGGCGCGCCTTATTCTTTTGTCGACCAGTCGGTTTCGGCAGTTGCCGCCATCGCCGTATGCGCCGGCGGCTTCATGGGCCTGCCCATCATGATCGCAAGCTCGCGCAGAAGAAAGGTGTTCAAGCGCTTCTTCGTCACCCCCGTTGGCGTAGGGATGATACTCGGGGTGCAGCTGACCGTATACACGATCTATGCGACGGTTTCGGCGTTGCTGGTATTCGGGATCGCGCAGATTTTCTTCGGCGCCCACCTGTCGGGATCGGTACTGCTGTTCGCTGTCTCGTTCGTGCTGGTTATGGGTGCCATATTCGGCATCGGCCTTTTGGTGGGCGGCGTAACGGCTAACGAACGCCAGGCCAACCTGGCGGCGACGCTGCTCTACTTCCCCATGCTGCTGCTCTCGGGCGTCACCATCCCCTACGAGACGCTGCCCAAGGCCGTGCAGATGGCTTCTGACCTGCTGCCGCTGACGCAAGGCGTCAAGCTATTGAAGGCGACGTCCCTCGGCCTGCCTCTCGAACAGGCCGCGATTCCGGCTCTGATACTCGCGGCTTGGGCGGTCGTTTGCCTGCTGCTTGCGGGTAAGCTGTTCAAGTGGGAATAAAGCAAACGGGAACAAGCAGCTGAAACGTACAGAGAGCCCCCGATCGCACACGAGCGATCGGGGGCTCTCCCTATCTTGAGCTTTGGCGTCTACAGCGTGCGTAGGCTGACTTCCTTGAGCTGGCGTCCAGACACGGCACTGGGGGCACCGGTCATGGGGTCGCTCGCGCTGCTGGTCTTCGGGAACGCGATGACGTCGCGGATGGACGCCTTATTACCCAGCAGCATGACCAGGCGATCAAGGCCAAGCGCGATGCCGCCATGCGGCGGAGCACCCAGCTCGAGGGCATGGATAAGATGCCCGAACTTCTCTTCGATCTCCTCGTCGGTGAGGCCGCACACGCGCAGCACGCGGC
>NZ_JAVWUP010000268.1:0-2819 GCF_036667095.1 Gordonibacter sp.
TGTTCCCAAAGAAAATCGCAATTGGCACGCGGGTTTCAATGATGCTGTTGCAAATGGTGCTATTAAGAAATGCGACACTCTCGATGAGCTTGAAGAGGCGCTTGGTCTTAATAAGGGTATTTTGGTGAACGAGGTTAAGAAATGGAATGACGCTTGTGCGGCGGGCGTTGATTACGCTGCGAACTACAAGCTTAACCCCGAGTGGCTCAAGCCCATTGCGAGCCCTCCGTATTATGGTGCCAAAATCGGTGGCAATATTTATGGCACGCGTGCCGGCTTGCGCGTCAACACGGGAATGCAAGTTATCAATACGAAAGGTGCGGTAATCCCCGGTTTGTATGCCGGCTTCCATACCGCTGGTGGCGCGTCGGGCGAAAACAACATTTCAAGTCGTACGCACGGTGGTGTGTTCGGAGGTGTTGGAACTTCGTTCATTGGCGGCTACATGGCGGCATCAAGTATTTTGGGAGAACCGTTCTAAACTCTACGATCACTTTAGCTCTGCACCGGCGCTTACGAGCCGCTTAGCCCTATCCCTTTCCCCTTGCGGGCGGCTCGGCGCTGTGTGTTTATCCAGGAGTGCCCCATGAACCTTTAGTGCACGTGTTGAGGAATTCTATAACGCGTGCGTGTCGCTAGCGTGTTGGCGTGTGAGAAAAATTGGTGGGATACTGGATTTTGATCGGAAGGTACGAGTGGAGCGTTATACGCTAAACTGTAGCTGCCGATACAGGAAAGTGTGCCATGAATTACGAATTTCATTACATACAGGGTAAAGATGCTGTTCGCCTGGATATGATCCACAAGCTCGAACGGCCTCTTGATCAGGGAACCGTTGCCGAGATATGCGGCAGTTTGGACATATCTCGGCAAACTTTCTACAACTACTTCGCTTCAAAAACCCAGATGGTTCACTGGTACTTAACTTTTTTGTCCCAGTTTTATTTGGCCTCCATAGGGCGTAGCTATACGTGGCGGGAAGGCTTGCGAAAAACGCTACAACTTTGCCGGCACGAACAGGCATCCTTGACACGGTGCCTTCCGCGATCGAAAAGCGGTGCTTCTGCCATAAAAAGTTTGTACGATCTTCAGCTTTTCTGGATACGCTTGCGTGTGGATCAGATAAAGCAAGTATTGGGCGGCAGGGACGTTGCTGATGGCACTATCGCGCTTGTCCATTATGCCGAGGTATATGTAGCTGCGGAAGCATCCCTGTTGTATGGGTGGATTGCCGAGGATATGGCAGTATCCGGTGAAGAAGTTGCTGATTTTATAGCGGGATGTGTGCCGCCCATGCTTTATCAAGAACTTTCTCTACAGGTTTGCGTCCATGTCAAACGATAGGCGGGAATCCTCTGCTGCCGCCATGATGACGTCTTGGAGAACCGCGCGTGTATCGGCCAATATCTCGGCCATAAACGCGTTGTTTGCATCCGTTAAGGCTGTTGTTAGCGCCGTGTCGGAAAGTGATGTCGTATCGCGGTCGGTGGCGGCGACGAACGCATGAGCTTTTTGCCGGCAGGTTGTTAGGTAGTCGTCAACCGTGCGCGCGGCCAGTTCATAACGGTTTTCTGTCAACATACTCAGCGTGCGCAGCAGCCAGTAGGTACTTTTAGGATCGGGACGATCCGCCGTGCTTTCCCAGGCGGGATGCGCCTGGGTGGCGTTCGCGAAAAACGGCACGAAGGGTGAAAATGCTGTGGTGGCAAGCGATACCCAGTGAATGCCTGCGCGATCGGGGGGTAAGTCGGCTCGCAGCTGTAGCACGTGGCCTTCCTGCGTGCGGGAAAGAGCGATACTGCGATAGCGGGTGCGGGTGTGTTTGTCGCCATCTGCGCCCAAAGGGTCGAATGCGGTTCCTTCGAAGTGTGACCCGAGCAGCTGCGTCACGTCATCGACGCCCAGCAAACGGTCGGCGCGACGAATAAAGGGCAGGTTTAAGTCTTCGGGTTGTTGTGCGGCATCGGAGGAAAACAGGCGCTGGCCATACCAGACGCGCGGGGTGTTGTAGTGTGTGTCCTGCTGCGTGTACGTGCCGAATATGCGGCGGAAATCAAACGTTTTTGGGCGTGGATTGAGCTGGTGTTCATCTACGAATTCCCGAATACCCACCGATGAGCAGAAGTCGTCTGATTTGAAATTGACCTTTTGGATAGAGATGCGGTTTGAGCAGACGGCGTAGGAGTTGTCGGGAATGCGTTGAGCTACCCAATGATGTCCGGTAGCGAGTTCCATGTACCATACCTCACGGGCGTCAGCTAGCAAAATGCTGTTGCTTTCAGCTGATCCGTGTGTGGCTATAATATCGGCAATACGCGCGATACCCTCGCGAGCTGTAGTGATGAAGGGGAGCACCACCGAGACCAAGGAATCTTCGGCAAGTCCATTTTCGACTAAGGGGTCGTGGGCGAGTACGCGTTCGTTGGCGTAGGTGCTTTCGGTGGCGCTCATGGCTACACCGGCTGCGTTGATGCCGGCTTCTTCGTACATGCCCGCACTGCTGTCGATTTCGGGGGTGGCCGTGTAGGACAGGCCCTCTCCGTTAAGTTCGCAGGTAAAGCCATTGTTTGCGGACGTGAAGCGCTCCTTGTGATACGTGTGCGCGGGTGTTACCACGAAACGTTTGGGCATGCAGGCGTGCGTGTTGTCTTCTGTGCGTGCAATCATGGTTGAGCCATCCAGTGATGCTTTCTTGCCTACGAGGATAGACGTGCACGCGCAGTGCGTTGATCGGGTCATGGGCGCTCCTCTCGCTTGCGGAATCTTCATAGCACAATAATATCACCAGATGGCACATATATGGTTTTACGGGGTGTTAT
>NZ_JAVWUP010000269.1:0-2783 GCF_036667095.1 Gordonibacter sp.
CTTCCGGCTGCGCTAAGGCAACCGTGGGCACCATGCCGCATGCCAACACCACCGCAAACGAACACGCGACCATCTTCGACATAAAGCCGCTTCTTCTCATGCGCGTACCTCTTTTCACGTAGCCCCCTTATAAGGGGAGACACCCCGCTCAACAGTTTCTTAACCTTCTTGACACCACTCTCAAGAAGGTAGTATACAGGCAAAGGATGTTCCTGCCGTAGCCGAGCGTTTGTTCTTTTGATTACAAAAACCAGCAGCAAGCGTTAAAAGGCGGGGAGACCCCGTGCAGATCGTGCCCACCTGGGATACTTCCCTCGTCTTTAGCCGCTTAAACACTGTCTGCTATGCGCACAGGAAACGCTGCTCAAATTCCGCAATCGAGCACGGCTTGCCGATGCGATAACCTTGCGCACGCGTACAACCGGCCTCACGCAACGCGTCGTGCTGCTCTTCAGTTTCGATACCTTCGGCAATCGTTTCAATACCCAAATCATCACATAACGTGACCAGCCCGCGAATAACCTGCATGGTTCGTTCCTCCACGCCAAGCCCCCATACCAACGACTTGTCAATTTTAAGCACATCAAACGCCAGTTGGATGAACAGCGAGAAGTTTGCGTTTTCTACTCCAAAGTCATCAATTGCCACCCGAAAACCTTTGCTCCTCAAACCATTGATAACGCTGCGAAGCAGCTCATCGCTTCTCTCACGGGTCGATTCAGTAATTTCTATCTCAATAAACGAAGGATCGATACCATAAAACGCCACCGTTTTAGCCACGCGCTCAACAAAACCCGCATCGCCAATGGTACACCGCGAGAAATTGACGGCAAGGGGGATTGCGTCTTTACCCTGTTGCTGCCAACGAGAAACCGTTGCACACGCCTCCGATAACGCAAAGAAATCAATGGCAGAAATCTCGCCCATATCTTCAAGCGCCGGAACAAAGGAGGCAGGCAACGCTTGCAAGCCTTTCAGCGGATTGTGGTAGCGAATAAGCGCTTCGGCAGCTATAATGCGCCCCGTTTCACCTGAGGATTGCGGCATCAGGCACACGGTAAACATACCCGATTCAACCGCCTCCTGAGCGCCACCCGGTCGCAGTAAATTGCTTACAGCTGCATCTGAAGCGAGGTCAACGCCCAAGTCAATCGCCCGATGCCGCCCACGCTTCGCGCTACGCATACGCTCGCCAGCAAGGTCGAGCAGAGCAATGGTGTCGGTGCACTTCTCGTTCCATGCAGACCCAAGCGATGCCGGCAAACCCTTATCCAAAAGCAACTGCATTGCACTTTCTGCCTTTTGAGCGAATTGCTTGTAGTCAATATCTGCGGCAATAGAACAAAACTCATCGTCACCAATGCGATACACCGTATCACCAAACACTTCATGCAAACACGAGCTTATGCTGCACAACACTTCGTCACCCACAGCTCGACCCTGTTCGCGATTAATGACAGACAAACGATCTGCATCGACAAGAGCAAAGCCAACGCCCGCAAAAGCTCCTTGGTCAAAATCGCGGTGGAACGCAGCGCGAGAACGCGTCTGCGTCAGCGTATCGTACCAGGTCAACTCATCTACTTTCCTTTGCGCAATCGCACGCTTTACGCTTGTCGATACAAAATACGCCAATCCCATGAGAGGTGTTTCAACAGCATTGAGTCCTTCACGTTTCGGATTATCGGCACCAAGAAATCCCATAATATCGCCGTTTATTTCTATGGGTGCAGCAACAAGAGATTCTATCCCCAAATCAGACAGCGTTTCTCTCTCGGCACCTCGATCCTCTGCAAGGTCGGCAACGCTCTCGATAATTACCGCTCGGTCCAAGGAGAATCGCTCAAGCCAATAGTCAATCAGCACAGAGGGTATATCTTGAAGAATCTGTATTTGTGAGGCAACGCCATCCTTGCACCATTCATGCGTATTGGAAACACCCTGGCTCCGCAATCGAAACATATAGGTACGGTCGGCCTCCAGAAACGCTCCAAGCATACCCAATACCTCGTTGAGGGCAACGCCAATATCACCGTCTTTTTCCAGAACCTTTACGCAAGCGATAGCCATGTTTCCCGCTTCGGCCAAAAAGCGATACTGGGCCCGCTCGTTCACCTGTTCGGTTACGTCGAATGCCACTTCCAGTCGCACCGTCCTGCCCCGCCAAGATACCAGCTTGTCCCGCAGCAGGTAGTGCTGTTTCGTAACCTCGTTTGTATGCTCCCATTCGTAGAATGTATCAAAACTTAGCTTGCTGTTTGTGCAAAATGGACAAGGTTCTTCGCGTCCTTGCAGCACACGATAGCAAGCATCGCCGCGCTCAATTCCTTCGCTGCCAAATAACTTCAAACCAGGCTTGTTAAGATAGAGCAGCTCGTATGTTTCAACGTCGCTGACATACACTAGCTCAGACAGCCCCGAGAGCAGCTCGTCTGTCATGTCTTCCATTCGGAATAAACCCCCTTGGCTTCCTGCAACAGGTGGCACAACGCTTACCCGCACTACTCCTTTACGCGAACAACACGGGGCTCTTCGCGCAAAATGTCATCAAGGCTGGCAACCTGCGTTAGCACAGCGCGCACGCTCTTTTCACGAGCCATGTGCACGACATACGCCAGATCCACCAAGCCGCCCTCCTTCTTACCCCGCTGCACATAACGTGCCACCTCCAACACAGCACGATACCCGTACTTTTTTTGTACAGTTCTCCTTATGATACCAACCGTGGCTTACTACAAGGCCCCTCAAGTGCGAATTCCCTAAAAGCTCTGTACGCCTTTTCT
>NZ_JAVWUP010000270.1:0-2778 GCF_036667095.1 Gordonibacter sp.
CTGTTCTTGCCAAACTGATCACACGCCTGCTGATAAGCAACCCGCAGCTCGTCTGCACGCTTGCCGTTCTCGGCCTCGGCATCGGTTATGGCCACCAGTTGTTGCTTGTAACTTTCAAGCTTCGACTTCTCAGACCCGAGCACGCTGGTCATCTGCTTGATCTTTGCCTCAAGCCCCGTGGTGGACGACTCCCAGTCCTCCATACCGGAGGAGGCTTCCTTAAAAGTCGCGTTAGCCGATTTGATTTCCTTGTTAGCGGTCGATATATTGGCTTTCAATTCCGATATGTCGACACGGAATTTGGTCGTTACTTCATCACCCTTCGGCACCTTGTTCACCTCCTCTCGTTTTTAACTCTAAAACCACTCGTCGCCGACTTGCCGCCTTGCGGGCTCCCCCTCGCCCGACCTACCCGCGTGCGATGTGGGGGGCTTGTATACGTTGAGCCTGCGCACAGTCAGGAACACGTCGTGTGCCCTGGTGCGCCTGATCGCAAACGGGTTGAGCGAGGGGAACCGCTCGCAAAGCCCCATGCCCAGCGAAAAAAACGCCTCATCCAGGGTGGCAGGCTCACCACCACCCTCTACTTGTTTTTTTCATCGCCCCCGAACGCCATAACCTCGCCCATGGTGTACAACACGACGTTTACCAGCGTTGCCGCGACCTCTTTAACCGGCACATACCTAATCTCGGCATCCGTGAGGCCGGGGAAGATATCTTTCAGCAACGGCTTTATCTGCCCCATAGATCCCATGGCCATCTTGGCCACAGCAGATATGAGCGCCGTATTGTTCGAATCTTCGGCATTTGCGATGGTGTCGAGATCGACACACCCCAGCACGTCTTCCATCGTCCCCCACATAAGGTCGTAGGTTTCTGCCATGTATGTTTTCTCAACCTTGCCGCCCTTGCGGACGTTCAGTATCATTTCCACTTGCCGCACCTCCCATCTATCCCAGTCCGTTAAACCGTCGTCTTCGCTTTGACTGTATCGGGCGTTTGCACCGTACTGAACCAGGTGGAGAGATCCGCTTTTCCGCCATCCTGCACGATTACCGATTTGCGAGCCTTGCCGTCCTTTGCGAACTTATGGACAGTAGAAAGCCCCTTGTATTTAAGCTGCTGGTTCTTGGAATCGGTACCGTCGTCCTCGGTGGCCGCAGCTTCGTCAGGCGTGGAGAACGTGCCCTTCAAGCGCCACACGTAGCGGTACGCCCCGCTAGTGTCCTTGGTGCGGTAGCCAATGGCAAACTCTTTGTTGACATTCTCGCCGTCCATGATCATGCCCAAATCTTTGTCGTAACCCTGCCCGGTAATATCGGCCAACGTCTCAAGGTCAAGCACCGCACAGGTGATCGTTACCTCGTCGGGACCGGTAGACTTGACGTTAATCATCGGCAAGTTGTCGTAGTACTTTGTGGCAGAATCGCTCGAAGTGGTCTTGGAGAGCTCAGCGATGGGCACCAACGGCTTCACCACTCCGAAAGTTATTTCCACGTCCGTATCAGCCGTCACCTCCGCATACACCAGGTTGTCAATCCCTCGAAACTCAACAGCTTCCTTACCCATATCTACACCTCTTCCTTATAGTGTTCTAAAATTTGAACCGCAAACATTACCCCGGTATGGGTCTTGCGGTCACTCGCCGCATCCACGGGCTTGCCGGGAACGGTGAATCCTGCCTCTTGCAGGCGCCGCTTTGCCAAAAGCGAAACGGTCTCGACCTGCTCAGCGTCGATGCTGTAGTAATAAACCCAAAAATGCCAAACATACCCCGATGGGACATTATCGTAATGCCCCGCCTCGGGTATGTCGTTAACCCAGAACGTCCAAAACGAATCGGGATACCCATCTTCCGGGTTAAGCGAACCCTGTAGCCTGACAGGGTCGCCGAACTGCTTCAATACTTCAATCAGTTTTTGTCTCACCGCACGCCCCCGTCTATTAGAAAATCCAGCATGGTATCGGCTTGAGCCTGCTGCACAAGCTGCTTGGTCTTGCCACCGTAGATCGCGTTGTAAAGGTTGCGATCCGGCGCTATACTCGGCGTGCCGTACATCAAGAACACCGAAGGTAAGCCTCCGTCTGCTATCGACCAACCGACCCCAGACGATGCCGTAGTGCCAGAACAATCAACCGTCATGTCGCGATAAACCGCCCCACTGGTAGCGCCACTCACGCCGGGCACAAGATTGTATCTACTGGATGCTTGCGCCTTGTCCACTTGCTCGGTAACCACCTGGTGGGTCTCAACCAAGGCAGATTCAGCCACCTTATCGGTACTCACTTCCATTCGACTTAACTTACCTAGCAACTCGTCCATGCCGTCGAATTTAAGCCCCATCCTTGCCATCAAGCACCGCCGCTCACGCGCTCCACACGCATCTGCATGTGCTGTCGGCGGTGCCCCACATTCTCCGGAGTACCAACAACCTCATACTCCTCCCCCGTATCTAGCACGATGCGGCAACCTGCAGTGATACGAGGGTTGTACCAACACTTGATCGTGGCAGTGTCGATGACGCTATACACACCATTCACGACGCCCTCAGTACCACCGTAGGTCTTGAACTCACAGAAGAACCGTGGCCCTTGCTTGGGCCACACCTTGCTGATAACGCCGTTGTAGGTCTTGGTATACGGCATAAGCAGCATGACCGACGTATCCAGGCGCAGGGGCACCGTGTAGGCATTTGTAGCCATCACGCACCACCGCCAGGTTTGCGGTAGGCTAGTTGCGCCGCCGCCTGGAAGAAGTAGGGTGAGAGGCTCGCGCCT
>NZ_JAVWUP010000271.1:0-1093 GCF_036667095.1 Gordonibacter sp.
CCGTCCTCGCGTACCATCCTGCTCTTTTTGAAGTGCCCCGTCGCACCCTGTCTTCCTCCTTCACGAAGCCCGATCCTGCCCGCCCACCAGATCCCTGCGCCCGAACGCCAGGCCGCCGAGGGTCACGGACGCCGCGCAGACGGCCGCGCACACCGCGAATGCGACGGTCACGTCCACTCCACCTGGCTGTACAAAGGCACTGCGCATCATCATTGAACAGTCCCCTATGAGCAGCGGCGAGCCGAAGTATACCGAAACCACCACGAACGACACGATTGCTGCAAACGCGATGAAAGGCCCCGCCACCACAGAAAGTGCGACCTGGGCAAGCGAGAGCGCGAGAGACAGCGCGAACGGCAACAGCAACAGGAAGGCCAGATGGCTGCCGCCCAAAGCCGACAGAGAAAAGCCCAACACCCCGACCGCCTCAACGTCGCCCATCGCCCCAAACCCTCCGAACGCCGCGGTAGCAATCAGCGCGACGACAACCTCCGCCGCATAAAAAGCAATCACCGTCGCGGCCACCCACAGGCACTTCGACAGCCACCACGCCTGCCTCGCGCCGACTCTCACAAGCACCTGGAGCGCCTGCCCCTCAAGGTCGCGCACGGCATAGTTGCCTACGAGAACGGCGACAAGCACCTGCTGGATCAGCCACCCGATAGGCAGCACGAACGGCACGCTTTCGTCTGGGCGGCAGTAGTCAGAGCCCGCGAAAAAGTATGCGAGCACGTCGACGAGGCCGAAGCCTGCGGAGGATTCCCCCATACCCATCGCCTCGGCGTACCTTGCCGCCGCATCAATCGCCGACAGGAACATCGCCGCGAGCGCGGTGATGCATGCGAAGGCCACGACGAACTTCGCCCGGTTGGAGAAAAAACCCATGGCCAGGTCGTAGCGCACAAGGTATGCCAGCTTCCCACGCTTTCCTACGTGTTTCATACGCCTCCCCTCACAGCACCTCGAAGCGGCGGCACTTCCAAATGAGGAAGACCGCTTCGAGGAGCGCCAGCACCCCATACACGACCAGGACGATCGAAAGCTCAACAGTACTGCCCTGTGCCGGGTTGAGAAGGTTGATGGGGGAATACCC
>NZ_JAVWUP010000271.1:1193-2768 GCF_036667095.1 Gordonibacter sp.
AGGTTGACGAGCTGGGGCACCACGCCAACCGTGCCCGCCGTCAGGAACACCGCGATCACCTTGGCCCGGAAGTACCGCCCGGCACCTCCCCTGCTCACAATGTTCGCAGCGTAGCCGCCCCTCACGTCGGCATAAAGACTATCTGCATACGGCAGGCAAGCCGTCAGGGGGAGCACGAAGAAATACAGCACCGACCAGAGGGAATAAGAGGTCGCCCCCATCCATGAGTTGAAGAGCGAGTTGGGATAGAAGCCCTTTGAACCAGTCCTCCAAAACGACCACTCGCCGCCCAGACCGTAGGGAACCACAACCGTGACGAGCTGCGCAATCGCGAGCGCAAGGCCAATGGCGAGAGCTGCGACAAACAGCTTGTTCGCAAACGCTCTCCGCAATTCCACCGCAATCATGCCACGCCCCCTTCCGCGCCACCCGCAACCGGAATGCCAAGGTCGATGAGATACTTGTCGGGATACAGGGCGAGCTCAAGTGAGTAGTCACGCTGCTCAACCTTGCTCCAATCCGCCTGATTGTTCATCTGCGTATCGTAGATCAAGTACACGAGCGTCCTTTCGGCTTTTTCTCCAGGGGCGAGGTCGATCATCGTCGACGGGTCTTCGTTAATGCACATATACAAGGGAGCATACAAGCCGTTATGCCAAGCCCCGGATTCGAGGTGGTAATCCCGCACATGCACTTTCTGGGCGTCTGACGAGGCGTTCTCAATCTTGACCTCGACAAACAGCGCCCTCATATCGCCGAATGTTCCCTCCTCAATCAACGAATCTTCATATCCTAAAACCATCTTTTTCAGCCCCTCGTATCCGATCGACCGGAAATCGAGCGCCTTGACCGTAACCAAACCTGACCCCACATCCCCGCCCGACGAGTTCTGTCCAGCATAGGTAGCCTCTTCCCCCATCGAGTAGGCGTAGGCATGCTGCTCGGGATAAGCTGCGTTCACCTGCTCGATCCTAAAGCCGCAAGGCACGGCGACGGCGACGCAAGCCGCCGCAACGATAATTGAAAGCGCCTTCCTCATGCGCCGTCGCCTCCCCCGCCCTCATGGCCGACGATCCGCCCTTCAGCCATGAGGTATATCTCGTCTGCCAGACCGTCAAGCTCCTCAGCGTCGTGGCAGGCGACCACCACCAGGGCGCCGCGTTTCTTCTGCCGCCTAACAAGGTGTCGCAGCATTTCTACACCTGCGGGGTCGAGCGCATTGATCGGCTCGTCGAGCAGCAGCAGGTCGGGATTCTCCATGACGGCGCACGCGATGCCGAGACGCTGCTTCATGCCCAGGCTATACTTTTTGAAGCTGCGCCTGTCGTGCGGGTCGAGGCCCACCTCATTAAGCACCCATTCAATCTCGTCGTCGCCTATCTCGTTGCGTATCCCTGCAAGGTACTTCAAGTTGCGCAAACCGGTGTATTTCCCTATGAACGCAGGGTTCTCGATCATGATGCCCACGCTCGGAGGGAACGCGCCTTGGCCAAGGGGACACCCGTTAATGGCGACCTCGCCCTTCGTGGGTCTGATAAGCCCGGCCATCGCCCGCATAAGCATGGTCTTGCCCGA
>NZ_JAVWUP010000272.1:0-2740 GCF_036667095.1 Gordonibacter sp.
CTTCGAAAAATCACGTTCATAGTCTGCCACTATGCGCTGTTGCACGGTGCGAGCCCTAGAGTAATCGGAGTTTTCAATAAACGTCTTAACTGCTTCAGGCATACCGCCCACGAAGTAATAATCTTTTAGCAGGGGAATGATTTTGCTTTTAAATACTTCGGCCATACGATAATCCGAGCTATTGAGGGTATTAGCAAGCTCGATATTTGCTCGAGCACGTACGAATTCATCGAAAGAGAGCGGAAACAAAGAAAGTGTTTCAACTTTTCCCACAGGGAAGGAAGCATTTTTATGAAGGGCGATGCCGAGTAGCGACCCTGCTGAGACAACGTGGTATTCCGGAGCATTCTCACAAAAATATTTGAGTGAGGTAAGTGCTTTGGGAATTTCTTGTATCTCGTCGAATACGATAAGCGTTTCTTGTTCCCTGATGGAAACGCCTGCCTCAAGTTCAAGACCCAAAACTATTCGCTCTATGTTGTAATCGCCCTCAAATAGCTGAGTCATCACTGCGTTGTTGTCCATGTTAATGTAGGCAACTTGTTTGTAATTGAGGCGTCCAAATTCCTTAATAAGCCAAGTTTTACCCACCTGTCGTGCTCCGTTGATAATCAGGGGCTTTCGGTCGGGGTTATTCTTCCAGGCCACAAGGTCTTTCATTAAAGTGCGTTCCAATATAATCACCTTAACCATCCGCCAGCAGAACGCCTATATTGCGAGTCAGTATAAGACGATCTACAAAAACAAGGACGTAAAAGTGCAAATATCTACAAAAACAAGGACGTAAAAGTGCAAATCCGTACTTTTCTGATATTTGCTCGAATTAGCGCCACCAAAGAGCACTGTGTGCGAATCGGCTTCTTGGATGCAATTCTAGCGAAGGCACCTGCGAACGCTTCTTGCGGTGTACAGTAGTTCAGTTTTTTGGGAAAGGCGGTAGCTTTCTGCTGTAGTAGGCTCATATCTTCTAGCGGCGTGTATCCTCAATACGGTTAAGAAATTCTCTGTTGAGAATCTATATCGACTAGTTGTTGTTCGATGGACTGGTGACGCTGGGCATCTCGATGCGAGATTTCATCATAGGATTTTCTTCTACACATCCAGCACGAGCAGTGTATTTTCCCTTTGGCAAGCCTTCCGGGTGCCCCTCGGGTCCATCCCTCAAAGTGATCTTTACCGCCTAGGCGGTAAAGTAAAGCCACCTTCTTTTTGATGGCGCGCTTCCTTTGGGTACGATAATACCCACGACTTCTTTTCATAATAATCAACTCCTCGACAGGTTGGCAGCCTGCAAGGAGCGTCGAGAAAAGCAAACTCCTTACAGGCTGTTCATCTTGTCGAGGTAGGAAAAGAGGCTTTCACCCATAATTTCACCTCGCGAAGCAGCGGCTGACTTGTAGATAAATAATATTAGGGCGGTCGTATTTTGGCAAGGGATCGAACGGGACTCTCTCAATTCCTTCCAGATTGTTGATCAAGGGAGACCAAGCCACCGACTATGCCAGTTGACCGTGATTTACCCTGCTGAACTACGGTGAAAATGCTTGTGTATGGATTTTTGAAACAAAAAACTAACTGCTGTACGAAATTTTATTCAAAATAATCACTAGCTGTCCCAATAAAAGTACAGGCGCTTTCTTTCAGATAGTTACAATTTACTTCACACGGCTCTCAGAACCCAAGGAAAGCATGATTGGAGAATCCAATGGGACTAGATGCGGGTGTTCGATGCCGGTGCTTTGAGGACGGTTTTCTATTGCCAGGGCCGGTGCCTACCGAAGATTTGTTCATTGATGAAGAAGGCTATCTGTCTTCGAAGACGCTTGCATCTGCATATGAAGAATATGGCTACAGACAATACTATGCACGCTTTGAATCCCTGGACAGGGCTTTTTACGAGTGGCTTGAGCACCCATGCGAGCATGAATTCGGAGAGATCTGCACAGAATGGGTTGCTAATATCGCCGGGAAAGCCAGATTTCGTTCGGTTATCGATGAACTTGGAGGAGAATCCTCATACCCCTTACTCGCGCACATTCTCCCAAGTGGTAACGGTGGGTGCTTTCCCCCTGAAAAAGCCCAAGCGGCATTAGGAGAAATAGACCGGCTGCTGAAAGAGATTGACAGTGTTTCTGGATGGGTGCTTGTAGATGTTGAGACGCAAAAAGAAAGCTGGTCTAGCGCAAACAATGCTTGCTTTACTTGGATGTATGGCTCTGCGTGCAGAGTATCCATGGAAAGCAGCAAGATAGTTTTTGAACACACTGAACTAGGAGTACTCAAAACGTCGCATTTTAGGCAGATCCCAATCGGTCCCCCGAACTTAAATGGCGAACAGCCCATGAAAATAGTCTGTCTTGAAGGAGGCGGGGAGTCGGAAACACATGACTCTCTCGGCCCAGAAGATTTGCCTAAAACGGAGCGTGTTTTTAAGGTTGTTGAAAAGACTCCTCTCTACGAATCAGAGGGCGAGTTTCATATAGCAAATAAAATACGGAGATTATTGGTGGCGTCCATACAAACGGGAAACCCTATACGTTGGTGTTAAGGACAGCGAGATGAATAACAACATTTGCTTGAGCGATGAAACGAGCTCTATGAGCAATGTAGTGGGTAGTGAGTTTTCGACTGGAAAGAAAACCCTTCCTACACTCAGTAGTAAGCCTACGGTTCTTCCTGATGGCGATCAGTGTCGCGCGCTTATTGCGGAATACGGTAATTGCTTAAAAGGCATAATAAA
>NZ_JAVWUP010000273.1:0-2726 GCF_036667095.1 Gordonibacter sp.
GAAGACAGGGTGCGACGGGGCACTTCAAAAAGAGCAGGATGGTACGCGAGGACGGTTGTGCGGTCGCTCGGGGCAGCTCCGGCCGTGATGGCTGGGTGCGTTGTTGCGGTGGCGGTGGCGGCCTTTGCCGTTTGCGCCCAACAGACTGCCTACCTCTCAGTCAGTGGGTTCTCTCCCGGATATCTTGACAGCCTCATCTGGCTTTTTTCGTCCGATAGGGGTATTCCTTTGCTGTGGTGCATCGCCCCGGCTGCGCTCATGCTGTGGCTGACTGTCGCGGGTGCTGGCCGTCACGGGGCGGGCTGGGCCGTTTGCCACAGCAATGCGCGCGAGCTGTGGATTGAAGACGTTGTGGATGCCGTAGTCGGTGCGCTCGCATTTGCAGCGGCGTGCGTGGCATCGGCGTGCGCAGCCGCAGCCGCTTTCTCGGGGGCTGCGATGGCCGACTTCGGCCCGCACGGCATCTTCGCGGCGGTTACCGGGCAAGCGCTGCAGATACCTTTAGACATCGTCGAGGTTGTTTTTGCAGTAGCCGTCCTGTCGTTTCTTGTGCTCGCCGTGTTTGGAATCGCATTTCAGCTTGGGAGGCTGCTGCTGAACGGGCCGGCTGTGCCGTTTGCCGCGCTGATCCTTCTGGGTCTGCCGGCGATTCACGGCCCGCAGGCGTTTCTCCTCGAGGCCGCTCGGCTGCTGAGCTTCCCCGTCGACCCCCGTGGAGTGACCAACCCGCTCTCGCTGCCCTTTGAGGTGACCTCGCTGTTCTATGACTCATGGCTGCCGGGCGCAGGCCACGGCCTCTGGCTGCAGTTCGTGCTTTTCGCCGTCTTGTTCGCCGCTGGCCTGCTGGCCGCGCCCTGCAAGGACTGCTTGCGTTCGTAACGCGCGCGGTCAGCGGCTTTTCTCCACGAGATTGAACAGCGAGGGCTCGCCGGCGAGAGACGCCCAGCTGCCGGTGTCTTGTGAGTCAGTTGCCCATTGCGAAAGATAAGCGCGGTACATGCCCTCGAATCCTTCGGCAGCCTCAAACCCGTAGGACTTCGTTTGGGATGTTTTGTCGGCGAATGTCGCGGTCGCCGTGATGCTGGTGCCGGCGAGGCGCTTCGCATCGCATACGGCGAGCAGGGTTTCCATTCCCTCCGCGTCGCCCGTTCCATAAAGCCTGTCGAACTCGGCCTTTTCTTCCTCGTCGAGCACGTAGTTGATCCCAATCTCCCGCACAACCTGCTTTCCGTCATCGTAAGCTACGATGAAAGATTGAGACGTCTCCTGTGCAACGGTGCCCTCGCTTCCTCGGTCGCTCTTCCAGCTTCCGTAGCAAACGCCTTCGCCCTCGATTGAGTAGGCCACTGATTCCACGTTTTTTCCGGCGACGGTCATGTCGAGCGAATAGTATCTACTGACGGTGACGACACTGAAATCGACTGTGTCGCTTGAGGCGTCATAGAGGTAGCCTGCGCTCGTGCGCGTTGGGTGAAACTTCTCAAGGCTGATCCCGACGGGGGCGTCCCCGCCCGTCGGCGATTCCTCGGCGTAAGCGACGAGTGCGAAGGTGTTGCCGGCAAGAGTCGCACCAATCTTTTCGAGCGCGCCTGTGCCGAACAGGAGTCCCATGCCGGCGACGACGGCCAGGCAGGCAGCGAAGGCTATCTTCCCTGCAGGAGAAAGCGCAATGGTGCCGCCTCTCAGTCTTCGTAAAGCGACATGCCCTCGGGGTAAAAGCACAAGGGAAGAATCCCTCTTCTTTTCGGGTGCTTCCGCCAAACCCAAAGATTTCTTCGTCCTGTATTTGAGCTCTTCGCTTGCCTTGATGCCTTCTTCGAGCTGCGCGTAGCTTTGTCTGAACTCGTCTTCATTCATCACCTGCTCCTTCCATCGATATCCGGAGCGCGTTGCGCGCCCTGTGCAGATGGGACCTCACCGTCGAGGGTTTTTCTCCGGTGATCTTGGCAATCTCTTCCGTCGAATAGCCTTCGTAGTAGTAAAGGTGTATGACGGTCTTCCTGATAGGGGGGCAAAGCGAGTCGATCGCCTTTTCAAGCGATGATTTTGGCCTGCGCGACTCGTCGTCTTCCGCGACGGCGCTCGCTTCGTGGAGGACGGAAGTTGGCCTGCGCTTGCGCAGCTCGTCGTAGCAGCAGTTGATAGTGACCCTTATAAGCCATGCCTTCAGGTGTTCTTCATCCTTGATGCGCGCTTTTGACTTGAAAAGCCGCATAAACACGGTTTGGAACATGTCTTCCGCATCGGTCACGTTGCCCATGCAGCGATGGGCAACTCTCATGACGGTGTCGCCCCAGGCGTCGATGGCTTCGCCGACGTCGACTTCATAGATGCGCTTTCTCTTGAATAGACTCACTCGTCCTCCTTTTTAAAGAAAACGAACAAGGAGCCGAAATTGTTGCAGAATCGACAGCAATAACATTTTTCTTTCCGATGCGCGGCGATTCTGCAGCAGAGCGTTCGCTGTTGAACACTCTGCTGACGTAAGGTCGGTACGTATATTTTCTGATGATGAGGGGGTGGCTATGCTAAAAGCGTCTCAACACTTGCCAGTTTCACGCAGCAGATAAACACATCCATAGCCGCATCCAGCTCTTCGAGTGGCGGCAGCGTCGGTGCGATACGAATGTTGCTATCGGCCGGATCGTTTTTGTAGGGATAGGTGGCGCCTGCACCGGTCATAACCACGCCGGCTTCCTTTGCGAGTGCTACAGCGCGCTTTGCGG
>NZ_JAVWUP010000274.1:0-2722 GCF_036667095.1 Gordonibacter sp.
TTGCCTTGCGCTATACTGGACGATGAAACCATACGGAAAGGCGGCGCATGCGCAATAGACAATGGTTATTCGCGGCAATTGGAGCGTTGAGTTTCATCTTGATGATGGGCAGCCTCGTGATAACGTATATGAATGCGGGTGAAGGCGGCGTTGGCCTGCGTGAGCTTGCACCCTCTCTCGGACTTGCGCTCGTGTTCTTGGTGAACGTGGTTTTAGCCAAGCAGAACAAACGGAGGTAGTAAAAACTCCATGGCAGGCGGCATCATCAGCGGAGAGGATATTCAGAAGGTACGCGAGGCAAGCGACCTTGTGGCTGTTATTGGCGAGCGCTCGCCGGTAAAGCAGCGTGGCCGTGACTTCTGGTGTTGTTGCCCACTCCACAATGAGAAAACCCCGTCCTTCAAAATCGATCCGGTATTGCAACTGTGGCATTGCTTTGGTTGCAACGAGGGTGGCGATGTGTTTGGCTTCCTGATGAAAACTGAGGATCTCACGTTTCCTGAGGCTGTGCGCAAGTTGGCCGAGCGTGCGCATATCGACCTTGTGGACACGGGCGGGCGCGGCAATGTGCCCAACAGTCGCAAAGCGCGCCTCAAAGCCGTGTGTGCCGAAACGGCGGAGCTCTACCATACCCAACTTATGCGCAATCCCGGAGAAGATGTGGCTGCCGCGCGCAGCTACCTATCTAGTCGTGGATTGGGTGGCGATGTGCCCAAGACGTGGCAGCTGGGCTTTGCCCCGGGACGGGGCCAGCTGGTGCGTCATTTGAGCGCGAAAGGGTTCAAGCCTGATGAGATGGTGGAGGCTAATGTAGCTATGAAAGCGGCCGATGGTAAGTTGCGCGACCGTTTCTATAACCGCATCATGTTTCCCATCAATGACGCACAGGGTGAGTGCATTGCATTTGGGGGGCGTGTGGTGGGTAAAGGTGAGCCTAAGTATTTGAACTCGCAAGAGACACCGCTGTTCCATAAGTCTCAGGTGCTTTATGGTCTTGATAAGGCGAAAGTAGCCATGGCCTCTACGGGTGTGGCTGTGGTGGTGGAAGGATACACTGACGTTATTGCGCTGCATGAGGCGGGCGTGAGAAATGTGGTAGCCACGCTGGGAACAGCGTTGACGCTGCGGCATATTCGCCTGCTTTCGCGTCACGCGCAAAGTACCATCGTGTATCTGTTTGACGGCGATGAAGCAGGTCAGCGCGCGGCTGATCGCGCTTTGGGGTTCATCGACGATTCCATGACGCCCGAGGCCGGGCGGCGCAAAGTGGAGCTTGCGGCCGTTACGTTGCCTGACAACCTTGACCCAGCCGATTTTGTGGGTGCCCGCGGAGCCGACGCGCTGCAAGCGTTGATTGATGCCGCGCAGCCGCTTTTAAAGTACGGGATTGACCGCCGCTTGGCGCGCTATGATCTATCGGGTGCAGAGGGGCGGGCGCGTGCGCTTACCGAAGCGCTCGCTGTGCTGGCCCCCATCAAAGACTCCCTACTGGCGAAAGACTATGCGGTGCAGATTGCCAGTCGCGTGCGTGCGCGTGAGGAAGACGTGTTAGAGCAGTTGGCTCAGTTGCAACCAGAGCGTTCGACCGACCAGCGAGATGGAGTGGATACTGCTTCTCAAAATGGTGGTTCCGCACAAACAGGCGACGAGGCTACGAAGCAAGAGCGCACCTCATCAAGTCCTGCTTTGTCGCGCCCCGAGGTCAATCGCCGCCGCTTTGAGCGTGAGTTTCTCAGCATTTCTGCGCAACATCCAGAAATTGCACTTGCCCATGCTGACGCGCTTGCGCAAACCCAGTGGCACGAACAGATCCATGTCACGCTCGCTCAAAGTATGTTGGCCACGCTATCTGCCGACCCTGCCGTTTCTGCCGCGCATGTTATAACCGAGGCCGGCCGCGTGCTGCCTGCCGCCGCGGGCATTCTAACGTCGGGCTCTATGGCTGATGCGGCCAAGCCTGCAATGGTTGCAGCATTTCTTGTGGAAGAGCTGGCCATTGGGGACGCTGAGGACGCCGTAGCTGCGCTGCGCGCTCAGATGGCAGACCCCGCATCACTTGCACCCGACGAGTTCGAGATGTTGTTTCAAACAGCATCTGCTATGCAGAAAGATTTAAGTCGGCGTCGCCTTGCCCACAAGCCCCTCATGCAGCAATAATTTTTCACTCGGTGCGTTTTGCAATGAGGTAATCCGGTGTATTGTTGTAAGGAAGTGGCGAGGTGTCCTGAAGGTCGGTTGACTCTTGAATCGAAGAATGGAGTGTTTATGGGCAAAACTCATTCAGGATTTGATATCGATTGTTATGATCAAGTTCAGAGGGTTAGGCTGTTGGAAGAAGCTTGTTTAAGTGGTAGTTCTGAAGCGGTCGATGCTTTGTATGACTCTTTTGGAAGCTTTGAGTATGTGTCGGTTGCCTTTGCTATTGCTTGCGTAACGGGCAATGAAGGTATTGCACGCTCTTTGTATGAAAAGGGCGCGACACTAGTGGATTCTGGTTCTAAGAGTGTCGTAAAGCCTGGACCCGAAGAAAAGATGCCCACGGAACTATCTTATGAATCCAGAAAGTTTTTATATATGCATAACTGTCTGGCACCTTCATCTTATCGGCGTGTTGATGATGTAATGGGCGGTCGCATTTCTCCTGTTGCGTGCAAACAGCAGGTACGTATGGAATACTATGCGGATGCATGTTCGCTCCCTAACGAGATTGTACTTAATCGAA
>NZ_JAVWUP010000275.1:0-2707 GCF_036667095.1 Gordonibacter sp.
TCGTCATGACCGCCATGATTTCATATTTTCTTACAGTAGCACTCGTCTATTTCCTCATACGCTTCAGCCGGCTGCGAAAGACACTGATCGAAACAGGAATCGTGGGTGATGCTGCATTCCTGATCGTTTCCGCCATTCCTATCGCAATGACAGCTTTCATCCAATACCTACACGTAAGCCAAACAAGAACAGACGAGATCGTCATCATCGCCATAGCGGCCACAACGAGCCTTATGGGAGCGTGCACCTCTTTAGGAATGTTTCGATGGCATAACTCGGCAGCGACCGAAAGCGAGCCTATGTTTGCCTATACGACTTGGGGCCTCTCACTCGGGCTGCTTCTCTTCACGCTTGTGCTCTGGCTAAATGAAGCCGTCTCAAGCATGACGTTCGTATCAATGAATGCCATTTCGGCATTGCTATACTTTGTTCTTCCAAAATGTAAGGTTAAGAATTATCGTAAAGAAACAAAACGAGTGGACCAGAACGTACATCTTGACCTCAAAATGCATGTAGCACTGTTTTTTCAGTTGATGGCAATTGGATTCTGTATATGTGCAACGTTCTCCTCTTGGTCATCTGAGGTTATTACAGCTATTGTAGCTATAGCCTTTGTGCTGAACGCCACGCTTCCCCTTCAGAGAAGGTATTTTGCTGGAACAACTGGGCAAATGGCCAGGATATACCTTCCTGCAGGTATCGCCATGCTCTTTGGAATCTCTTCGAACGATACCTACATCCGAACCGCCATCTTTGCGATCGCAGTGTTATTGTTTTTTTACCAGGGTCATTCAAACATTTCCTTCCTTATCACCTCAGGCCGGCGTTTCGACATGAACATCCTTGCGAACATCTCAAAGGGCCGCTTCCCGCCCATGTTCGGATTCGCCTGTGGACTATGTCTGGGCTATGCCTGCCTGGTGCTTCAGTTGAATTTTGTTGTCGCAGCATGCGTAATCGCGGTCTTCATGATCGGTGCGTACACACTTCTACCGTTCAATTACGGGATATCGTTCAAGGAGGGTGTTTCTTATGATTTGAAGGAAGGCATCGTCACGCCTTGGACGGCCCAGAGCGAAGAGGAAGAACGTTCGTTCAAGAAAAAGTGTACCACCTTGGCGGAACAGTATGATTTTACCCCACGAGAACAGGAAATATTCCTCCTTCTCGCATGCGGCTACAACAGCGACTCGATCGCGAAGATGCTCGTCATATCGCCAAGCACCGTCAAAACCCACACCTACAGGATCTATCAAAAAATCGATGTCCACTCGCAGCAGGAAATAATTATGATGCTCCGCCCTCAAAAATACGAAACGGATCGCACCACCTAAGCCGGCAGGCCCAACATTTTTTCGGCATTGTCGCGAACAAAACGCAAGAATAGTATTGCCTATCTTATCGTGTCCCACCATTCGCTCACCGGCACGAAACGCAGGCTCGACCGTCGCTCTAGCCCATTTCCCACCTGCTGAGAAAGACGCGATAAATCCACCTGCAAACCCGGGATCCATCGCTTTTGCGGCAAACCCCGGGTTCGCACAGCAGATTATCTACAATCTATGCCAGCGTCATGGCCACGAAGTCGCGACTCAGCTCAACACCCGGCTCGCCTTCATACTGGGTCATGAGGAAGCTCACGGCCTTGCGCATCATGTCAGGCTTCTCTCCCAAATCGTGAGCGATATAGGTAATGGCCTCCGAGGAGAGCACCGGGCTCTTTCCTTCTTCGGCATAGGCGCCTGCCAATTCGGACACATAAGCTTCCAGACCCTCAGCATCGAGCGCATCCATCGCGATCTCCTCGAAGTCGTCGAGCATCCCTTCGAACAGGGTCAGGTCGTACGCAGAAAGCGGCTCACGCGAGGTGATGACCGTATCCAAGCCGCGCCTCTCGCGTTCGGCTAGCAGCAGCTGGCAAAGTTTCGGACCCATCTCCTCATCTTTATAGAAGCCGTCAAAATCATCCAGAAACAGCACCTCGTGCGTGCCCAAGTCCTCGAAGAAGCCGTCGTAGACGTTGGCACGCATAGCTTCAGGCAGTTCGGCGCAGGGGCGGTAGAGCACCCGCTTGGTGGACAGCAGATCCCGGTCGAGCTGCCGCGCACGCACCAGCGTCGTCTTGCCTGACTGCTCGGGGCCAACAAGGAACAGCTTCTCGGGTTTTTCATGGGATTGGGTGATGTTGGCGATGCGATCGAACGCTTCGCGGTTGCCGTCGGTCTTGACGAACGCATCCAAAGGCGTATTCATGGGGGAAGTCCCCTTTCACAGATCGGTTCTACGGATACCAGTCGCTTCGCACCCCACGTTGCGCTCTCCCGTTAGTGAACCGATGCCTATAGTAGCACGAAGCAACTATGATGGCGACCCCAAGGGCAAAGGAAAAGCAATTGAAAAAGTACAAGTAATAGCAAGTAATAGCAAGTAATAGCAACCGCGTTTTCAGCAAAAGTAAGTTGCTGCACCGAACGACATCTACCATCACGTATCAAGAAGCGGAAAGCTCATGACCAAAGAGATGCACGATTTTGTCCACTTAAAGGCAGCTTAACCACGTCAAGCCCTTAAAAAAAGATGTCTTACGAGACATTCGGAGCGAGCTTCGCCCTTTGCTTCTCGGGTTACACGTGGGATTTCTTACGTTTGGTGCTTCGTTCACCAACGGTGCTCTTGCGCCCGAACTCGCCGTCCGTTGTACCACGCT
>NZ_JAVWUP010000276.1:0-2683 GCF_036667095.1 Gordonibacter sp.
CTTGAGCATGGCAGCGTCGTTGTTTACCGGAATACCGTTGTCCATCTTCCAGGCGGTGCGGTACAGGAAGTTACGCGTGTTCGAAAGCTCGATCTGCATCTCCACGATGTGCTCCTGCACGAGCTGGTAGGTCTTGATGCCGCGGCCGAACTGCTGACGCTCGTTGACCCAAGCGCACGCATCCTCCATGGCGGCCTGAGCCTCGCCCAAAAGCTCGGCCAGAAGCACGCAGCGCTCCCACTCGAAGTTCTTCATAAGCTGGTAGAAACCCTTACCCTTGATGCCCAGCAACGCGCTCTCGTCGACGACGACGTCGTCGAAGTGCAGCATGGCGAACGGCATGATCTGCATGCCGATCTTGTTCAGCGGCTCGATGGTGACGCCCGGCGCATTGGCCGGCACAAGATACATTGACATTTCCTTGTTCTCGCGCGCAGGGTCCTCGTCCTTACATACCACGATAAAGCCGTCGGTCACTTCGCCCTGGGTCACCCAGGTCTTCGTGCCGGTGATATGGATCTTGCCGTCGGCATCACGCGTGGCCAGGCACTCCATGCCCTGGTTGTCGGAGCCGGCCTCGGGCTCAGAGATAGCCAGGCAATACGGCGGGTAGCCGTTTTCCACGTAGTAATCCATGGCATACTTGATTTGCTCATCGGTGCCGAACTCGCACACATCGAACATGATCAGCAAGTTAGGAGCCATAGGGATGTTGCCGCCCGCGTGGTTCAACTCTTCGATGATCATCGACATGGTCAGGTGATCGACCGGGGTTCCGCCGTACTCCGCAGGCAGGCCGTACATGCCCCATCCCGAATCGACCCAAGCCTTGGCAACCTCAGGCGCGATGCCGCGGTTCTTGTAACCGGCGGCGATAACTTCCTCCGTCAGGTTCTCGCGGGCCCACTCGCGGATACCCTTCTTGATGCGGAGCTGTTCCTCGGTATAAGCGAAATCCATGCTTCCTCCTTTTACGTTTGCCTTTATTCAAAACACGTACCGTGTTTGAACCGAATTCATCGGCATCGCATGCTCACCTGCCCACACGTCGACGCCTTCCGCTGCACCGCGCCATCTCGCCCCGAGCGCAGTTTCGGGAAAACTGGGGTATCGCCGCTACTTAAACGCGATACCCCGCTGATTGCTAGAACGCCATAGCCTCTTTGTAGCCGGCATTGACGGCCTCGAGCGTGCGGTAGACCTTGCCGTCGGGCGTCGTGGCGTCGCCAATGAGCGTTGCCTCGGGGAATTCCTTCTTGATCTCGTCGTAGAGCGCCGTGTTGGCCTTGACGCCCAGCGACAGCAGCACCGTGTCGCACTCGAGCAGCTGCTCTTCGCCCGTCTCGACGTTTTGAACTTTCGCGCCCTTCTTCGTCACCTCGACGAGCTTGGTAAGCGGCATGAGCTTCACGCCTTCGCTCTTCACCTTGGCGATGGTGGGGTTCTTGTCGATGATGCCGATGCCGTTGCCCATCTTCTTAGCTTCCTCGATGACCGTGATCTCGCGGCCGTCGGCCATAGACTCGGCCACTTCCAGACCGGCGAAACCGCCGCCCACGACCACGACACGCTTGCCTACGATGGCGGTGGGACCGCTAGCCATTTTCAGGCCCATGCGCATGAAGCCCACGGTGCCGCCCTGCGCCTTGATGGCCGCGACGGCTGCCTTCCAGATAAGGCCCTTGCCCTCGGGCACGACGCCGGCCACCATATCCTTGATGTCCTGCGAGCTAACCACGTTCTTGCCGTCGATGCCCGGCACGTCCACGCCCAGCACCTCTCCGCCAGGAGCGACCACGACCTCGTCGGGGTTCAACGCACGCACGGCAGCGGCATCCACATACGTGTGCAGCTGCACGTCGATGTTCGGATGCAGCTTCAGCTCTTCTTTCCAGTACGTTACCAAGGGCTCGATCTTATCGTTGAGCACCTGCGCCATGTTCAGCAGGCCGCCCACGCGATCGGCCTTGTCCAGCACCGTCACCTTATGGCCGCGCACAGCGGCAACGCGTGCCGTCTCGAGGCCGCCAGGACCCGCACCCACGACGACGATATGCTTCTTGGCCTCGGCCGGCTTGTCCTCGGGATGCCCCATGCCGATGTTGTCGATGTTGCCGTTAACCGAGCACCAGATGGGCTGGCCCAAAAACGTGTGGTCCAGGCAGCGGCTGCATACGATACAGGGACGTACCTGCTCGGGATGGCCCGCGGCCACCTTGCCGGCCGTGTAGGCGTCGGCGATGAACTGACGCGCCATGCCCACGGCGTCACCGTAGCCTTGGGTGACCACTTTGTCGCACAAATCAAGCGTGTTGATGCGCGTGCCGGGGAACACCGGCTTGGAGGTGACGGTCTTCACCTGCTTGGCGAGGTCGATGAACTCGCCTTCGGGCACGATCTGGTTGGCCACGGGGCGCGGCGCCTCATGGAATCCGGCTTGCACGCTCCACGCGTCCACGCCATGCTTCTCGATGATCGGGATGAGTTCGAGCGTGTCTTCGATGCGGTTGCCGCCCGGCATGAGGTCGTCGGCGGAGATGCGCACGAGCACCGGCATGTCGGGGCAGACGCGATGCACTTCGTCGAGGATCTCGGTGAGCAGGCGAGCGCGATTCTCAGGGGTGCCTCCATACTCGTCAGTACGGTGGTTGGAGTACTTGGACAAAAAGCGCATGACCATGTA
>NZ_JAVWUP010000277.1:0-2674 GCF_036667095.1 Gordonibacter sp.
CGCAAAACCCCAACAAGCCCTCCGTGACAGCTGCCTTTCGCAAGCAAGCAGGCTCAGGCGAAGCGCGAAACCAACTCCTAGGAACGAAAGCGGGCCCTTACCCCTCTTCCGTCCACGGCGCGCCCAGATCGATGCCCTCGGCGTCGAACCTCTCGACGAACTCGAGGAACGACTGCACCACTTTGCTCTGGTAGTGCTTTTTCGAGTAGGCCAGGTACACCCAGTAGAAGTCTGGGCGCACTCCCTCAAGGGGCACGGTCGTGATATCCGAGAACAGCTTCAGGCCGATGGAGTTCAACATGAGCGCACCGAGCGTCGGGTCGGTGCTGAGAACCGATGCCTGCGTGATGTCGTCGTCGTATATCTGGGCGATAGTGGGAAGCGGATGGAGGTCGAGCAACTCTTGAACCTGCTCGCCGATAGGCGTGCCACGGCGATAGGTTATCAGGCGCTCGCCCTTGATCTCGTCGAACGTCACCGACGCACGCCCTGCAAGCGGATGGTCCGCACGAACAGCAAGTTCCAGGGGGCGGCTGAGGATGGGACGGTACACCAAATCGGGCTCGTGCCCCCGCCTGCCGCAGAACGCCACATCCAGCGTCTCGTTGTGCAGGCACTGCGTGAGGTAGTTCGTGAAACCCTGGTACGTCTCGATGCTCACGTGGGAACCGAGCTCCTCGCGATAGGCCCTAAGGAGCGCCGGCAGGTAATCGTCTTGGATGGTGAACGTGGTTCCCAAGCTTATCACGCCGCGCAGTTCGCCTTTGCGCTGCTCCATGGCCGCAATGCCCTCGTCGAGCTCGCGCAGGCTGCTGCGCACGTACTCGTTGAACTCTGCACCGCAAGGCGTCAGCTTCACATTGCGCCCGTCGCGGCGGAACAACGGTATGCCCAACTCTTTCTCCAACGACGACATGGCATCGGAGAGCGTCGGCTGGGTGATGAAGAGCTCTTTGGCCGCCCTCGTATAGTGCTGCAGTTCCGCAAGCTTCTTGAAGTAGTAGAGCTGGGACAGGTTCATGGTGCACTTCCCCCTTGCATTCGCCAGCCTACACAGCGTCCCCGTGCCGCAGGCTCCCACCGAGACGGCCGATAGGCACCTCGCGGCCGCGCGCCATAACGCGCGTAACGGGGACCCGCATGGCGAGCCCCCGCATACCTTAGCAGAGCAGGTTGAAACCGTGCCCTATCATGCCGCTTATTCGGACCACTGGCTGCGCAGTTTCTTGGCCTGGGCGAAAGAGACCAGGCCCAGCAGCAATACTGCAACGATCATGGCGATACCCACGATGAACACGACGTTGAACCCGAACGAGGAGCCGATCCACGCCCAGATCATCGAACCGAAGGCCGCGATAAGGTTGAACACCGTGGATACACGGGAATAGATGATGGCGTTGTCGCGCAGGCCGAACACCTGCTTCACCACGATAGGCACGAGCACGACCGCCGTAGCATAGAACGCACCGAAGATGAACGATCCTACGTACATGGTGTATTCGGAGAAGGAGCCGAGCCAGCACAGCAGCACGCCGCCCACGCCAGCGATGAAGGCGAACCACAGCGCACCCTTGGCGTTCTTGTCGGCCGCTGCGCCCAATACGATCTTAAAGATGGCTTGGCCCACCATCATGACCGTGGCCATAATGCCGCCCACCACGAGCACGTCGAACGTGGCACCGGTCAAAGTCTTCGTGTAGGTCGGGAACTGCTGGGCAATAAGCACGGCTATGTTGATGATTCCGGCAAACAGGCAGAGCGCGAAGAACACCGGCATCTTCATGGCTGCCTTGGCGGAGATACCCGTCGGCTTCGCCGCCTGGCCGTCAGCGGCAACCTTGGCTCCGTACGGTGCCAAACCCACATCCTCGGGCCTGCTGCGAATGCAGAACAGCGTGAAGGGAATTGAGGTGGCAAGAGCGATGACGCCCCAGATGAGGTAGATGGTGTGGAAGTCCATACCGCTGGAGCGCAGTGCCGTGAACACGGCAGACCACAGAGCGCCGCCGATGCCCGTAAACGCCATGCAGAGCCCGATGAAGAAGCCGCCGCGCTCATGGAACCAGCGGTTGATAAGCTGCGGGATGGCAAGCCACAGGATGGATATCTCGCCGAGGCCCAGAAGAACCGCCGCCACATAGAACATGACGATGTCGTAGGAGAAGCTCATCAGGATGAACGCGCCGCCCACTAAGCAGGCGGAGACGGTCAGGATGATACGGATGTCCATGGACTGGATAAGCTTGCCCGCAAAGGGAGACGCCACCGTCATCGTCAGGTACATCACCGTTACATAAAATGCGAACCCGGTGGTAGGGATGCCCAGTCCCTCTGCTACGACCGGCTGGAACAGACCCCATGTCGAAAAGCACAGGGCCGAGCATCCGAAGGTGATCATGATGCCCGTGAGAACGATGAGCATATGCCGCGGGCTCATCTTCTCTTTCGCTACCGTTGTACTCAATTTTGCCTCCTAATAGTCTCCGTCGCCCCTCGCTGCGAAATTGAGTACGTAGCGGGAAACGGCACCCCTGAACGCTTGCTGCACAGAACAAGCTCTCTGCGGCACATTCTCCCCTGTTGCTTCCTACCTGAGAATGGTCATAACGGTATATTTGCCCTACAAACCTACCATACAAAGGACAATAGTTAAATATTGGGTAATAATAGAAAG
>NZ_JAVWUP010000278.1:0-2638 GCF_036667095.1 Gordonibacter sp.
GAAGCCCCATTTGATCGACTTCCACCTTCAGGTCGGGAAACCTATCCAAATGATAAGCGCACATGATATCGGTCCGATCTTGGACGAAATCGTAGAGCAACGGCTTGCGCATTTCGTATTTGGGATAGGTGTAGGGGAACGGGCAGAGCGCTTCTAGGGCCGAGTACACCCTGTCGCGCGAGGCGAAGACCGAAAGGCGCACGGGCGGATATGGGCTCGGTTCGGTTGCGAGCAGGCGGCGGCAGTCTTCCGCCGCCGCGTCAATGCTTGAAAGAGCCGACCGGGCACCATCGAGCAGGATGGAGCCAGCGGCGGTTAGCTCGTTGTTACAGGTGCGGTCGAACAGCTCGAAGCCCAGCTCGCTCTCAAGCGCTTTGACATGGTTGCTCAACGTTGGCTGGGAAATGAAGAGTTTTTCTGCTGCGACATGGAAATTGCCGTAATTCGCCAATACGACGAACTCCCTCAGAAGCTCGGTTCTCATTGAAAGCCACCTCCCTTGTAGGCTCTTAGGCAATTATAGCGGCAATGCGGCTTGCGTGCGCTGGCATACGGGTTGTTATGCTCGCCACCTTCGACTCCCCGAAGGTGCAAGGAGCGCTTCGATTCCGCTTGCCAAGGAGCTCGGAAAGTCAAATGCGATTTTGTCAAGGCTTTTCGATGAGGGTTCCTTATCGGCTGATTACGTTTTGCATGCTGCCTGAAAGAATCCGAACTGCCTTCGAAAAGGTCCTATCTCGTTTCGCCTCGACCGCTTGCTACTATCTACTTGTTGCCGGGAAAACTCGGCGCATGAGGGGGAGTGCTTCGAGGAAAGGGAACAGATCGAGCACCCAGCGTTTCTTGCGGACGGTTTCGCTCCGTATCTGACGGATGCATACCCGGCAAGCGTTTATTCTGCGGCAAAAAGGATTTGCCACGAGGAAGAGGGAGGGCGTGTATATGCAAAAGAACGAAGTAACTGTGCTGAATAAGCCTCTTGGAAGACGGAGTTTCCTTAAAGGGTCTGCAGCTGTTGCCGTAGCTGCGGGAGCAGGCGCTTTTGTAGCGGGCTGCAGTCCTAAGACCGAGGAGAAGCCTGCGGACTTGGCGCCGAAGACACCTGAAGAAGCCGGAGAGATCGTCACGCCGGGCGTTTGCCGCGGAGGCTGCGGCGCCGGGTGCCAGATGAACGTGCACGTGCGCGATGGCAAGATCGTGAAGACGTCGCGACGCGAGCAATCAAACCCCGACACCACCCGCGTATGCAACCGTGGCCTTGCACACTCGCTGCGCGTCTACGCCGAAGACCGTCTAAAGTACCCCATGAAGCGTGCTGGCGAGCGTGGCGAGGGCAAATGGGAGCAGATTAGCTGGGATGAGGCTGTTACCACCATCACCGACAAGTGGAAAGAGGTTGCCGAGAAGTACGGTCCCGGTGCCAACGGCTTTCTTAAGAGCTCGGGCAACATTTCTCCTGATGCGCACAACTGCCTGATGTTGCGCGCCTACATGGGAGCCACGCTTATCGATCCGGCCTGCGACCGTGCCCTGTACGTTGCCGGCCCTGCGGCGGCTGGCTACAGCAACCGTTTCTGCGGCAGCGCCTTAGAGGACGTGTTCAATACCAAAAACTTGTTGATCTGGGGATACAACCCCACTGAGTCCACTTCGCATATGACGCACTACCTTTTGCGCGCACAGCAAGAGCATGGAACGAAGCTCATCGTCATCGACACCACGTTCACCATTAGTGCCTCAAAAGCCGATATGTTCGTGCCGATCCATCCGGGCACGGATGGTGCGCTCGCGCTTGGCATGATGAACGTGTTGGTGAGCGATGGTCTTACCGACGAGGCGTTCCTTGCCGCCAATACGGTAGCGCCGCTTTTGGTGAAGGAGGTAGACGGCACCTATCTACGTCTAAGCGATCTGAGCAAGGCAGCGGCCGGTACCACAGAAGACCTGTTCGTTGTGTGCGCGGCCGATGGCTCGTTCGGTTCCGTTGCCGAGATCACCTCTCCTGCCATCCACGGAAAGTTCACCGTCGAAGGCACTCCGGTAACCACGTCTTACGACCTTTTGCTTGAGCGCGTAGCGGAATGGACGCCTGAGAAGGCCTCGGAGATCTGCAAAGTTCCGGTCGAGACCATCAAAGAACTCGCCCATATCATGGTAGATAGCCCTGCCGCAGTAGCCCCTGGCCTAGGGTTGGACCATTACACCAACGGTACGGCCACCTATGCTGCCATCTTTGCCATGACCATGATGGCCGGGCAATTGGGAAAGCCCGGCACCGGCTTCAAAGGTGCTTTTGCCGCAGAAAGCGCGCTGGGCTGGATGCCCTACGGCCTCGTCACGCCCGCTGATGCGCCTAAGAGTAATACGTTCTATGCGCCCGCCATGCTCAACTGCATGGATTCCGGCAAATACGGCGATGCTGATATCAACATCAAAACGCTCTACATCTGGAACCACAACCTGTTCGGCAGCCAGGTAGGCAACGTGAAGTGGCGCGAGTTCTTGAAAGACGTAGAGCTCATCGTGGTTGCCGATGTGGTTTCAAACAGCACGACCGACTATGCCGACATCGTTTTGCCGGCTTGCCACTACTTCGAATGCGAGAGCGCGTCGGGCGAATCGACAAAGTACGTATTCT
>NZ_JAVWUP010000279.1:0-2616 GCF_036667095.1 Gordonibacter sp.
TAAGGGTAATATTGAGCCAAGGCGATGAGATAATCAGCATTGCCCAAATTATTATTTGTCTGCTTTGTTTTCCAGCTATTCATGACAACCCATTCAGGATCATCATCTAAAAGTAAATCCCAAGCTCGTTTGTTTGGATCACCAGCGTTCATATTAAATTTCACCTTGGTTTTATTTACATCTGGAACTAAAATAAAGTCCTCTAGTTTAATCATAAAATATCCTTTGTGGACGGTTCGATATAAAGGTAAATTCGTTAATATGCTTCGCGGTTGAGGCCGTAATTCAAAAACCTTGATCATTATATACCACACGCATTCTCACGGTGATTAAATAAACTGGCTACTATCTGCCTCTTTCATCAATCCTGGAACGTATAGGACGTTTACGTGATTGCTCGTCTGCTTTCGCCTGAGCCACAATGCTTTCTGTTCGTTCGTCACCAAGTACGCTCCGTACCCGCTTGTAGTCTTTGGCAATCTCGGAGAGCCTGGTGTTTGCTTGACGTTCTTCGGTGATTTTGTCCATTAGCCTTTCATTGCTGGAAATCTCGCGGGACAGACGGCTTCTCAGGCCGTCCACCGTTGACCTTAATTCAAGGTACTGGGCGACGATGCTGCCGATAACGCCTTTCAGCTTCCTGACGAACGGCTCGACTATCTTGGTCTTGTAGGCAGTGGCACTCATCAGCCTTGTCGGTTCGGGCAACTGCCACTCGGGTGCGGTATCATACTTTCCTGTCCTCAGGTCGATCAGGTTCTCGCGTTCTTGCAAGTCACCCAGTTTTGCTTGTACGTCATCGGCTGACTTTTGCGTATCCTTCACCTCTGCAACGAGATCGTCTATCGTTGCTTCAAGTGATTCCACTTCTTCGATACGCATCTTCTTCTCGAAGTCCAGAACAGACAGGTGTTTCTCATGCGTTCCCTTTTGTAGCCACTGAATACCGTAGCGCTCCATGACAGTAGCAAGTTGTTCCTTTTCGGAAGTCACCCACTGCGCCCATTCAGTTTCTGCTCTGGTGCCGCCCGTGAAGCCCTGTTCGGCAAGAGCCGATTTGAGGGATACCCTGGTGTCAAGACCGCGCTTGCTGCCGGTGGTGAATGGCACGAAGTCGATGTGTAGGTGTGGGGTGGCCTCATCCATGTGTAGGTGTGCGGAGAACACCCTCATGTTCGGGTTCCTCTGCGGAAATGCGCACATGTACTCATCAAGCACTGCCCGTGCAAGTTCGCCGTCCAAAGAATCAGCAGCCGTGTCATAGCAGTTGCCGATCTGCAATATGATCTCATGGAAAGGCTTCTCTTGCTTCCCGGAGCGAATCTTTTCGTAGTAGTCGGCGATCACCCGGTCGTGTGGGGTGTGGTTGTGGTTGTAGGGGGCCAGCGCATCGCCGCCCACGGTGTGGGTTAACTGCCGGGTTTACTCGTTTGAGTATCAGCGGTTGAGGTGGGAGCGCTCAGGGTCGGTGTTTGCGGCATGGAAGGCTCGGCTGTTGTGTTTTACGGAGCCTTTGCCTACCATGACGCTGATCGTTCTCGCCATTATCGCTATCATTTTCCTCTTTTCGGAAGGTAGTTGGCGAAGCCAATGGTTTTGTTACTTTTGTCAAAAGTAACGCAAAAGCACTTCTGACACTGCGTATCAGAAGTGCAATGCGCCCTGCGGGGCTTACACGCGGCTTTGGGGGTGGTTGTCGGTATTGTCGGCATCGCTACTCGTCCTTCATGCCGCTCATCGTCTCGGCTACCAGCCGAAGAACAGCGAGGAGCACGTCTGTTGCTTCACCCGCTGTTTCGAGACGCCGCAGTTCTTCAAGGATGTCTTCCATCTGATTGCGGAGCGCTTTGTATACGCGGGGGTTGGGCTGCACGACGACTTCCCGCTCGGTTATCCGGCGCAGGAAGTATTCCTGCTTCGTCAGACCCGATAGCTTCACCCGGATATCGAGGTCGGCATTCTCCTCCGGTGACATACGGAATGCCACCGCAAGCGAGCGCCATCTGCCTTTCGCATCAGTTGATTTTGCCGTCATCTAAAAGCCTCCTTCTTTGCGCTCGTCGTTGAGCTTGTCTGCCATTTCTAATTGGGTTGAGGGGAAGAGGTGAGCGTAGCGGTAGGTGATGTCGATGCTCTCATGGCCGACACGGGCAGCAATGGCGAGCGCCGAGAACCCCATTTCGATTAAGAGGGACACGTGGCTATGGCGGATGTCATGGACGCGAATTCGCTTCACACCTGCGGCCTTGCTACCTCTGTCCATCTCGTGGTGGAGATAGCTCTTGCTTATCTGGAAGATACGGTCATCGTCCTGGATGCCGTAGAGCATCCCCAGGTACTCCTGAATCTCTTGGGTGACCACATGCGGCATCTGTATGACCCTCACGCTCTTCGGGGTCTTGGGCGCGGTGATGACATCCTCGCCTTTGAGGCGTTGGTAAGACTTGGTGACCGAGATCGTTTCCTTCACGAAGTCGAAGTCAGAGGGAGTGAGTGCGAACAGTTCGCCCAACCGAAGCCCGCACCAGTACAAGACCTCGAAGGCGTAGTAGGACACGGGCTTGTCCATCATCGCATCGGCGAACTTGAAGTACTCATCCTTCGTCCAGAAGAGCA
>NZ_JAVWUP010000280.1:0-2586 GCF_036667095.1 Gordonibacter sp.
GCAGAGCGCGCAGCCCAGGTCATGCGATTCGGCAGTTCGACGCGGCCAATCATGGCATCGTTGTCGATATCCTCGGCAACCACGCCCTCCTGCCCGATGCAGGTAGGCTCGGCCGCTTGACCGCGCTTGCGGTACTTCAGGAACACGGGGCGCAGCACCACCAGGCACACCAGCGACACGACAAAGAACACGACCAACTGCACCACCAGACCGGCTCCAAGCAGGTTGGCGGCGAACGCGACAAGGGAACCGACGACGAACCACATGGTAATAAGGCCCAGGGACAGGACCTCGATGACAGCCATAACGGCTGCGATGCCTAACCAAACGAAGGGGCTCATAGATTGCTCCTCTCTATCTTGGATCGAGTATACCACGGCTGCCGAGCATCCCATCCGATACCGTAGGGACAGACAGGCGATCAGGAAGATCAGGAAGATCAGGAAGACAGGGACTTATGATCGAGCTTTCGGCGGGAGAGATCCTTCTGCATGGCAGACACGGTCTGGAACAGCATCTCGAACTCATCGGGGTCCAGCGACGCCGGGTCGGCCATCTGCGCGCGCATAGCGTCCACGGCATCCTCCGCATCGCCAATAGCCAGCTCTTCGACCAAGAAGGCGGCAAGGGATGCCGGCGCAGCGGAAGAAGCCGTCGAACCCGAGGTGAGGATGCCCGGGGCCGCGGGCAGCACGCGGGAAGCCTCGGTGACGATGCGCGCCGCAGAGGCCGAAGGGTCGTCCGAAAGCGTCGAGAGCAGGCTCTGCGCTAAAGCGGCATGCGCCCGGTCGTGCCACTGGGTCTGGGCGATCACGTCGGCATGTTGCAGGGCGACCGCGGGGTTCTGGGCCATCAAGCTGAGGAACTCCCGTTCGAAACGCCGCCTGTTGACTTCGCCCTGGGTGAGCGCAGGCCCCGCAGGGCGCGCGTCCTGCGCGCCGCCCCCCGCCGTCGGCCGGACATCCGCAACAGCTTCGCGCTCCTCGTCGCGCTGGTCGCTGCGCCGGGGCGGTTGCAGCTGGGACAGCTGCACCAGCACATCCTCCTCGCGGGCGCGCACGCGGCTTGCAATCTGCACGGCGTAGTCCCTCGCCAAAGCGGAGTCTTTGATGGGCGCCAGTACCGACAGCGCTTCGGCCAGCGCCCGAGCACGCCCTTCGGCACTGCTCAGGTCGAAGCCCGCAAGGCGGCGGTCGATGCCGTACTTCAGCAGCGGCTGCGCGCCGTCGATAAGCGCCTGCATAGCCTCGGCACCGCGCGCCTCGATGAAGTCGGCAGGGTCCAGGTTGTCGGGCAGCGTGACGGCGCAGAGCTCCACCCGGCTGCGCCCCGCCTCAGGCGTCATGGAGCCGTCGATGAAGCCGAGCGCGCGGTCGGCAGCGCGCTGGCCTGCCTCGTCGCCGTCGAACAGGTACACGATCTTATGCTGGGCATGGCGCGACAGCACGCGGATATGCTTCATGGTAAGCGCCGTGCCCAAGGTGGCCACAGCGTTGCCGATACCCACTTCGTGCATTGCGATGACGTCGGTATATCCCTCCACGACCACCGCCACGCCGGTAGCTGTCATACGGCCCTTCGCATGGTCGAGCCCGTAGAGCACCTGCGACTTGTGGAAGATGGGCGTTTCCTGCGAGTTCAGATACTTCGGCTCGCCTTTGCCCATGACGCGGCCGCCGAACGCGATACACTCGCCCTGGGCATCGTTGATGGGAAACATCACCCGGTTGTAGAAGCGGTCGCGCAGGCTGCCGCCCTGCACCTCCATGCCCACATTGGCATCGACCATCTCCTTGGGTTTGAACCCCAGAGACGACAGATGGCGCACCAGCTGCCCGTTGCCCGGCGCAAAGCCCAGCTGCCAGCGTTTGGGCACCTCACCACCCAAACCGCGCCCGGACAGGTAGGTGCGCGCTTCGGCCGCGCGCGGCTCGGGGTTGCGCATGAGCTGCTTGTGGTAGAAGTCGGACGTCTGCGCGCACACGGCCTTCAGGCGCTCCTTGTAGCTTGAAGCAACGCCGCTGTTACGTCCGCCGCCCTCGGACAAGGGGATGTGCGCCCGGTCGGCCAGCTTGCGCACCGCTTCGGGAAAGGACAGGTCCTCGGTCTTCATCACATAGCCGAACACGTCGCCGCCCTCGCCGCAGCCAAAACAGTGCCACAGCTGTTTGACCGGGTCGATCTTGAACGAGGGGGTCTTCTCGTTATGCAGGGGGCAGCAGCACCAGAAGTCGTGCCCGCGCTGCCTGACCGGGGAGCGCTCGCCGATGATGGCCACAAGATCGCTCGCCTCGCGTACCTTCTCGATTTCTTCTTCGCCGATGATGCCGCCTGCCACGGGACGCCTCTACCTCCGCCTGTTCTGCTTGGACAGGACGACGTTTACCAGGAAAACGGCGGCAAGCGCCAGCGACGGGGCCAGCTCGGCCAAGCCGACGCCCTGTTCGCCTGCATTCATGTAGGTGAGCACGAGGCTGCCCATCATCAAGACGAAGCTAAGCCCCCCGATTACCGCGAATATCCACTGCCTGTTGCGCATGCGCCGCCTTTCCGTATGGTTTCATCGTCCAGTATAGCGCAAGGCAA
>NZ_JAVWUP010000281.1:0-2580 GCF_036667095.1 Gordonibacter sp.
TCTAGAAAACAAGCTGCGTAACCGCACTGATTTGCGGTAAAAATGGTGCTTGAACTGGAACTATGAGTAAAAATTAGCGGTTACACTGGTTACACCCGGTTACACCCTGGGTGTAACCGTTTTTAATGCATTTGAACTGGTGTTTTGTTTTGCGGTTACAGGGTTACACCCTTGGAGGCATCTTCTCTATAGTGATTTTTAATATTTTATTATTAATATATCTCCCATATACCCTATATATAATATATATATTAATAACGCGCATGCGTCGTGCGCGCACGTACGCACGTATGAGAGATGCCTTCAAGGGTGTAACCCTGTAACCGTTTTGCATTCCACCAGTTCAGGCGTGCTGTTTTTGGTTACACCCTGGGTGTAACCGGGTGTAACCAGTGTAACCAGTTAAAAACCTACAATTTAGCCTGCTCAAAGCGTGTTTCTTGGCACAATTAGCGTGGTTACGCACTTAAATTAGAGGGTGTTTTCGACTTTTAGCATGTTGAGGTAGTCGCGCAGTGGGCTTGCTTCTTCGGTTGCACCACGGGTCGTGGCTCCAAGCAATGTCTTGATGCAAGCGTTGTACTGCTGCATGGTTTCTCGGTACTGCCGTGCTGCTTGGGTTGGGCGTTGCTTGGATAGATTGTTAGGGTGGACCTCAATCATGGGTAATTCACGTAGGGTGGCCAGGCGGCGTTCCATGAAGGCCACCTCGGTGAGCATGGGGGTGATGATAGATTGCGCGGAAACGTCGGCATCGGCAAACATCTCCATCAGATCCGCCACTCGCTTTTCGATTTGTCCCATAATCGCATCACATCCCGTCTTTTTTGAGGTCTCGCATGGAGATACCCAGAAATCCTAAAAAATTGCTCGCTGCGAGAGAAGAGATCACTCTAACAATCTCCTTAGAAACCATCGCCGGATGACCCCGGGGGGTCTGGTTGGTAGCTATCCCACCATTGCTCTATAGCTTTTGACCATATCACAGAGCGCTGTACGGCTCTTTCAAGGCATAACGACTTTGGACACTCAATGAATAAACTCTCAGCCCCTAAGCTCTGTGTAAGTCTCACACGCTCCATCAGCAATGGGTAACCACCTATCACCCACGCCCGTTGCCACTTCCCCGCCCTAACCTTGATGTGATCGAGTAGCGCGTTGCGCACCACCATCGCGGATGGCAGCAGGCCGCTGGGTTTGTTATATATCCCTGCGGTGCAGATAGCTGCAAACAACTTGTCCACGTCCACCACAAGGTCCTCAGGTGCCGCGTTGTCCTCCACCCACGAGGTCTTGCCCGAGCAGGGCGAGCCCCATACCATATACACCTCGCGCCCGTGTTTGCTGTAGGGGTTGCCGCCCTGCCACCGGTCGTGGATCTTGTTGTGGCAGCGATGGTGCACCAGCTCCACATTGTCCGGGTTGAGGGTTACGGTAGCGTCGTTAACGTTGTCCTGGGTAACCTCGATGGTATGGTGGCCAATGCAATCGTACTTGGCGATGATGGGCTTGCCGCAGTGGGCGCAAATGTTTGCCCCTCCATCACCTAAGCGTTCCAACTTCAGGGCAAGGATGAAGCGCTGCCAGGTCTTCGACTTGCGGAACTCTTCGACCGTGCGAAACATCACCACGCCTCTTCTTCGGCGCGCTTCTCTTTCAGGCCTAGTTCTCGCTCCTTGAGCTTCAGCGCCGCAGCATCACGGGCGTATTCGTCTGGCCGCCAGTTCGTGAGCAGGAATATGCCGGCCGTGACATTCGGCGGGAAGTACTGCTCTTCGGTGTAGTGGATCACGTCTTCGGTTTCCGATAAACGCTTGCCATCTTTGTACTCGATGCGCTTAACCTTCATGGCTCGCTGCACAAGATGCGTGTGCCCGAGCGCCGAAGTGAACAGCGCCGCACGTACTTCGTCGGAGGGCTGCTTGCGTGCGTCCTTGATGAACTTGGCGAACTCGGCGTGATCGACTTTGTATCGCGACCAGGTAGACCACGCGAAGCCGATATCGCGGCACACTTCCTTCTCGGTCATACCCTCTTCTAGCTTCATGCGCACCAAAGGGAGCATGCCCATCAGCTCGTTGTAGCGCGAGGTGCGCCCTCCTTTGCTACTCAAGCACATCACTCTTCCTCAAGGTTTTTAATACGTGCCTCATGGTCGGCGGATACGGTTTGAAGATTGTCGATTTTGTCCCCGTGTCCATCAAGCCGTTTGTCGGCTCGCGTAATGAAATCCTGCATCGTTTTGTTGAGCACCAACACGTTGGCGTTTAGGTCAACGAAGGGGCTAACCGCCTTTACAACAAGCGTAATAAGGGCACCAATAGACACCATCCCTGTCACAATCAGCCCTATGATTTCTGATTCTTCCACTGCTGGTTACTTGCCGATGATGATGGTGTCGCCAGGTTTGACCACATGGGTAGTCTCGTTGCACCCATGCTCTGGTTCTGGCGTCGGATCCGGGGTTGGCGCAGGCTGCGCGGGCTTAGCCCAGTCTTTGCCCTCGATGCCGTCTACGATGGAGGTAGCAATATCAACCCACGACGTACTATCCCAGGCCGCCTTATCTTCGTGGCGGTC
>NZ_JAVWUP010000282.1:0-1703 GCF_036667095.1 Gordonibacter sp.
TGCGCCGAACGCGAACAACGAAAGGGGACCAGCACCATGATGACCCATCAGGAACTTTTGGAGTTCTTCAGCGAAAGCGCCGACACCTACCGGTTTTTGTCGCAGGTATTCTTCAAGGAGTTGAATGCCGAGGCCATCGACGAGCTCTTTGCCGCCGACTACCCCGACGACACCGGCAATGCCCACCTGGACGAGGGCTACCGCCTGGTACGCCGCTACTTCGCATTCTCCACAACCGACCGGCGTACACAGCTGGCCTGCGAATACGCCCGCATTTTTCTGGCAGCAGGCATGTTCACCAAAGAGAGCCAGACGGCCGTTCCCTACGAATCGGTGTTCGCCGGCGAGGAGCACCTCATGATGGGCGATGCCCGCGACGACGTGGTGGCCCGTTTCCTCGAAGACGGATTCCAGGTGAATCCCGACCTGCACGAGCCGGAAGACCACCTGGCCTTCGAACTGGAATACCTCGTAAACCTCAACGAGCGCGCAAGTACGTGTGCGCAAGCCAAGGACAAAACAGAGCTTCGCCGCAACGCTGTGCGCCAGCTGGAATTCATCGAACAGCATCTGCTGAACTGGATCCCCGCCCTGCACGACGCGGCGCAGGACTACGCGAAGCTCGCGTTCTATCCGGGCATGCTGTTGGTGGCCCAAGGCACGCTCGAACAGGGGCGCGACCTGCTTCGCGCCGTCGTGGCCCAGCTCGACGACACCAGCGCCGCAGCGTAGACGGAGGCTTTGCCGTGCCAGCGAACAACCCAACGCGCCGAACATTCGTCATCGGAGGAGCGGCGCTCCTTGCAAGCATTGCCGTCGGCGCGGGCATACGCCCTCTCGTAACCGAAGCCGACATGCTGCGCCCGCCCGGATCGCTCCCCGAAGATGCGTTCATGGCCCGTTGCATCAAGTGCGAGCGGTGCATCAGCGTATGCCCCACCGATGTGCTGGAGCCAGTGGGTATCGAGGGGGGTCTGCTGCAAGCCCGCACGCCGCGGCTCACCTTCGCCAACGACAGCTGCACGTTCTGCGACCTGTGTCGACAGGTGTGCCCCACCGCCGCCATCGGCTTGGTTGACCCCTGGGCACCCGACCAGGGGCGCATCGGTGCGGCCATCCTGCACGAAGACCGCTGTCTGGCGTTTCTGGAAACCGACAGCTGCGGCATCTGTGTGGATGCCTGTCCCTACGAGGCGCTCTCCTTCGACGCGGGGAGGCGCCCGGTGGTAGACGAGGCAAAGTGCAACGGCTGCGGCGAATGCGTGAAGATATGCCCCGCCAACGTGTTCACTTCGTTCAGCGGAGGCAAAGCGCGCGGCATCGAAGTGGTAACCGAGAAAACGCTGCAAAAGGAAAAGGACGCACGATGAAGCAGGGCGATCGCATAACGAAAGCACGCGTCGTAACGCTGGCCTTGGTGTTCGCCGCCGTCATCGCGTCGCTGGCCTTCGACACCGGGATCGGCACTCCCTCGGCGTTCGGCATCGGGCAGTTCTTCCTGCTGTGCCCGCTTGGCGGCATCGAGGCGCTGCTGGCGAGCAAGGCCTTCGTACCGGTTACGTTGATCTCGCTTGCTGTCGTGACGGGTTTCGCGCTGCTGTTCGGACGCGCCTGGTGCGCGTGGGGTTGCCCGGCCCCCCGAATCCGCGGGTTCTTTCGGCGCAACCCGAAGGTCAAGGTCGAGAACAACTGCGGCGAAGGCG
>NZ_JAVWUP010000282.1:1713-2580 GCF_036667095.1 Gordonibacter sp.
AGCAAAGGCATCGCAGACCATAGCGGGCAATCTTCCAGCACGTGCGCGCACACCAAAGCCGCCGCTGCGAAAGATCTGGCAAACAAGGCCTGCAAAACCTGCACGGCTTCCAGCACGCACCAAACCTGCTCGGGCACGCGCAAGGCGAAGGGGCTTGCCGCAAGCCTGCGCTACCTGGGGCGCGACAAGCGCACCTGGGCGCTCAGCGCCGTTTTGCTGGCAACGCTCGTCGCGGGAATTCCGCTGTTCTGTCTCGTGTGCCCCATCGGGCTCACTTTCGGCACCGTGGGGTCGCTGTGGCACCTCATCGTGGACAAGCAGATGACGCTCTCGGCCATCGTGTTCCCTGCCGCGCTTGCCATCGAGCTGGTGCTGTACCGCAAGTGGTGTTTGAACCTGTGCCCCGTAGCCGGACTGCTCAACGTGTTCGGCCAGTTCGCTCGCACGTTCCGGCCGCGCATCGACGCCTCCACCTGCCTGCGCACAAGCGAAGGCGCACCCTGCACTGCATGCGCGTCCGCCTGCGCCGAGCGTATCGACCTGCATGCCGCAGACGCGACCCTGCAACTGGGCGAGTGCACCCGCTGCGGCGAATGCGTCAAGCACTGCCCCACCGCCTCCATCCACATCGAGGTCAAGCCAAGTGCACCGGTGGAAAAAAATCAACAGAGAACCGTCACTTTCAAGTGATGCGCCTATCGCCAATCTACCCAATCTATAACTATCTATAAATATTTCGGTTCGGTAGCAAAGCATCCCCACCTTAAGGCAAGAAGACCAAGCGGCAAGAAAGAGCATCCCAGAAAACAACTCTATCGGAAAAGCGTCGGGCCTCTACCCCGCCAGAAAATCAAGCAGCTCCTGGCG
>NZ_JAVWUP010000283.1:0-2573 GCF_036667095.1 Gordonibacter sp.
AGCGGCAGCGCTTCGGTGCCCGAACGCAGCCCTTGCTCTTGCCCGCCGCCGTGCGCGGTGGTGAACAGTTTGGTTCCACGTCGTACGTACAAGGCTCCGATACCTTTTGGTCCGCCCACCTTGTGCGAGCAAAACGACAGCAGGTCAACTCCCAAGGCGTGTGCGTCCAGTGCGATTTTTCCGAATGCTTGGACAGCATCGGTGTGAATCAGCAGGTGGACGTCACTGCCTTCGGCAGCGGCGTCGCGTTGCCTCTTGCAGAGGCGCACGGCCTCATCGACAGGGAAGCGGTATCCAAGCTCGCTTTGGACGCTCATGATGGTAACGAGACGCACGTCACGGTTCTTTCGTAGCGTGTCCTTGAGGTTTACGAGATCGAGTTCGCCGCTGTGGGCTTCCAAGTAGACAGCGGACCATCCGCTGCGCTTGAGCGCCCGCACAGTTTTGGTGACCGACGGGTGCTCCAATGCGGTGGTGACGATGGTGCCAGGTCCTCGATCCCGCTCGTAGGCGGCGCAGGCCCCCGTGATGGCCAGGTTGTTTGACTCAGTTCCGCCCGAGGTGAAGAATATCTCGTCGGGATGGGCGCCGATTGCCTGAGCAACCGTTTTGCGGCTCTCGTCAAGCAGCTTTTTTGCGGCGCGTCCCCGCGCATGACGGGATGACGGATTGCCAAAGGTATGCTGCATTGCGTGGGTGACGACATCGGCAACAGGTGGGTGCAGGGGCGCTGTTGCCGCGTTGTCGAAATAGACCTCGCGATCGTTTTGGCCGACGCCTGGATGTTCGAAAAGACGTGCCATGGTTTCCCCTTCCCGCCTTGAGCGTGCCGCGTTCGGGCAATGCAGCTCCTGTCTGGCTTATGGCGGCATCGTAGCCCGGATGGACCGCGCTTCGCCTTGTCGGGGCGGGGTGAAGCCAAAGATACCCCTGCCAGGGGGATGCCTTTCGAGGACTCCTGCGTTGTGGGCGGAGTATTCCCGGCGCAAACCCGATACAATAGAAAAGGGGAAGGGGTTTTCATGGGCAGACTTAAATGGGGCACGCTCAATAAGCGCGTTAGGCTATCGGTGTTCAGCTTTGATGTGCACGCCTCCATCGTTATCGGCTTTGCACTGCACTGGACCTGGGTGTGGGTGACATTCTGGAGCTCGGCCTTCTACTCGGTGTCGCCACAGGTGGGGCAGGCGGCGGGCGTGATGACGCTGGAGCCGTTATGGCTGCTTTCCCTTTTAACCAACGTATTGGGCTACGGAGCGCTGTTCGTTCTGAGCAAGAGGCGGCGCGTGTTCGGACGCTCGATGACAGCGCCGCTGTGCGCGGGGGCTGTTACCCTGGTAGGTACGATGTTGGTTTCGTATCCGTCGGCGGCGACGTTCGGCGATGCGGCCTCGTTCGTCTACGTGCTAGGCGCGTTGCTTACCGGCGTGGGAAGTGCCGTTGAGGTTGTTCTGTGGGGCGAGCTGCTGTCCATTCTCGGTGCGCGGCAGACCATTGTGTACAGTGTGCTGGCAACTATTGCTGGCAGCGCGTTCTACCTGCTGATAACCTTCCTGCCGGGTCAGGCGGCCCGGTTTCTCACGGCGCTTCTTCCCGTGGCGGAGATGTGGCTATTCACCCGCCGTCAAAATATGGTGCGCAATGCTCGCATTGCAGCGGCCGACGAAAGTCCGCGCGACGGCGCTGGGAGCCAGCCTCCTACACGGGGGACGGTACGCAACGCCTTGTTGGAGATTGCGGGCATCTCGCTGTTCTTCGGCTTGTCGTACGGAGTGATGAAGGGTTTCTTCGTGCTTGGCACCGAGACCCTCATCACGGTGCGGGACTACCTGAACATCGCTGCGCTCATTTTAGGGGCAGCGGCGATATTGGTTACTACCAGCGTGTTCCGCATGGACTTCCGCCATATGACCTATCAGGTTGCGCTGCCGCTCATGGCAGCAGGGTTCATCTTTATTTCGCTGGACTATCCGCTGGATTTGATAGGCTTTGCCGCGCATCAGATGGGGTATCAGTATTTCTACATTATCATCTGGGCGCTCTGGGCCATTCTGACGCGCAAGTTGAATGTGCCGGTGGCCCGGTTTGCGTGCATTTCCATGACGGCGTTAATGGCGGGGCAGCTTGGCGGTTCGATCATCGGCGCCCAGCTGATATCTCTTGCAACCGATCGCTATACTATGGCGATTGTCGCCGCCTGCTCGGTGTTCGTGATCCTACTGGTGGCGCTGTTCGCATTCGAGAGCCCGTTCCCGGAGTCGGGCTGGGGTGTGTTCCATCCCCTGGTGCGCGATGACGCTGCTCCCAAGTTCAGACGTTCGCTGGAGGCTCTTGCCGAGTTGCGTGGGTTGTCTCCGCGCGAAACGCAGGTGTTCGAACTTTTGGCGAAGGGGCGTAATTGCAGCTTTATAAGTGCCCAACTGGTGATTTCCGAGGAAACTGCCAAGACGCACATCAAGAAGATATACCGCAAATTCGGCGTTCATTCTCAGCAGGCGTTGCTGGACATGATCGAACTTGACGGGAAGTGCGGCTAGGTCGCGTGTGCTGTCGGCAGGGACGCCGGGTGCTCA
>NZ_JAVWUP010000284.1:0-2565 GCF_036667095.1 Gordonibacter sp.
GAATATGCGCGTGGGCAACGACCGCTTGTTCCTTATCAAGGTCATGTCTCAATGCGTGCCCTATATCGGCTATCCGCGCGTGCTCAACGCGCTGCACTGCATCGATGAAGCGGCCGAGGCGCTTGAGGCTGACGGCGAATAGATGACGCCTTGGGGGCTTTGGCGAAGTTGAACGGCTTCTGCACCAGCACCACGTACCTGAACATGTCCACGGGCAACTGCTGCGGCCGCTTGGTCACCTTTGCTCGCATGATGGCCAAAGCGCTGGCGGCAAAGTAGGCTTTTCGACACTCCGATTGCTCGGGGTTTTCCTTGGCGCAGGGAGCGCGGGGGAAAGCCCCGGGTTTCCTTGCACCCCTGTGCTCACCCCTCCCGAGTGCAGGGCCTATTGCCGGGAGGGGTGAGTTCCCTTTTGATCCCATCATCCCGACAAACTTCTGTGGACTACCCTGTTTCCTGGGATTACCCTTTGAACGCAAAACAGGTATTGAGACAGTTCAGAACCCTCCAAATAGGGCGTTTCTTTCGGCTGCAGTGTGGGTAACCTGGGCGATTCGTTGCGCAGTTTGCTGCTGAACCATCTCAATAAATCGGTTATCCAAATTGGGGTTCTGCCCGAGAATGGTAGCGATGTCGTCCATGAAGCCGTCAAGGCACGCCGGGTCGAACCATTGCAAACTTCCCACTAGTTCCAATTGTTGGGAAGGATACATCCGAAATGGATGAGCTTCCCAGACGTAGGGGCGGGTTTCGAGCTCAACGGTGGTCGCTCTGCTGTAGAATCCACCTCCGTTGTCAAACAGGGGAGCCACGCGATAAGCTCCCCGTGACTCGACATCACGTATAAGTCCGAAGTTGTGGGTGTGGCGGTCGAAGTTGGCCATGATGTGGTCGGCTACAATCATTTTATCCAGCTGCTCGGAAATGTCGGAGATTCCCAGTGTTGCTCCTGCATCAAGATAGCCGCGGTGTACGTCGCGGCCTTGGGTTATGTCGAAAGCCGTCAGTACATCTGCAGCGGGGATGAACTCTGTTTCTGCCGTAGACATGGTGGGACAGGCCGAAAAGGCGCGACCGTGTCGTTCCACGAGTGTATAAGCTAAATACTCTCCTTGGTCAAGTAGGCGTGAGAGTAGCTTCGTGGCAAGTACCTCGTTGTAAGGTTCTCGATTTTCGTTACCTAAGCCTCCTTTGACGAGGCAGTCGATGCCGTCTATGCGCATCCATGCTTTTGCCAGCATGCCGGGGGTAGCGGTGTCGGGCGTGTACCCTGCGATATGGGCACGTTTTGCTCCGTCGAGAAGGGCTTCGCCGAATGCTTTCTCGTATTCGTTCTCGAAGTAATTCAACTCATGCCAGTCAGCTTGGGTATCGAGTGGTTTGAACCAATATTGGTCGGATAGGTTGAGCCCCCATGATGAAAGCATGAGGTCGGAAGCATCGGTGACCTCTGGGCTCCTGAGGGCCAGCGGAAGGCGGGGGCGCAACGCAGGGATCGCCCGCGAGGATATCCACGTTGCAAGATCATAGCGGTTAGGGGATGTTTCGATGAGGCCGGTGCCGAAAGGTTTCCAATCGACACCCTCGCAAGGTGTCACGTTCGCAGTTTCGTGGGTACGTCGGTTATAGGTGAAAGTTAGTACAGCATGATTGCGATTCATCAGGACATACGAAGAAAGCATGCGGGGGTTTTTTTCGCCCATTTTTGGCCGGCCGGATGGAATAGGCTGTTCGAGACGGGTCGAGACGGAACGCTCATCAATCATCCATGCATTGCCAAATTTTTCGGCTTGAAGGTCTCCGGATGCAATGAGCGCGTTCACCCGGCGAACGGTGACATTGAGCTTTTCGGCGACTTCCTTTGTGGTAAACATAAAAGTTCCTCATTTGGTATATTTTTTAAGATACATTTTGAAAAAAGTATACCAAACTTAGAATAGTTAATGCAGCGTCAGTGGAGGGTGTTTTCGAGTGCTTTGCCGTGAAGCCTGACGAGTTCGGCGGATCACAGACCACCGGGTCGCTGTTCTGGATGGGCTCGAACCCGTGGCTCAAGATGCACTCGGGTGTTTGCCCTCTCGTTTACTCTAACAACCCGAGGTCGCTGAGGGGCCAATAGACCATAACGCCCCGAGCGATTACCGAGGAGACTGGCACGGCGCCGAAGTAGCGCGAATCGTTGGAGTTGGTGCGGTTGTCGCCCATGACCCAAAGATGGTCTTGTGGCACGGTGTAGGGGTACGTTATCTCCACGCCATAGGCGGGGGGAAGCTCTCAGTGTTTTGCGGAAACGTGCTGGTTGCGGGGCTGCGTGTTGGCCGGCGTTCATGAGGAAATCCCCCCTTCTGCGAAGAGGACGAGGTGTTTCGTATTATAAAGGATCGTTGAGTTGTTTGTTTGCTTACGCAGCACCTACCGCCAAGATAGCGATGCCGTCGGCTTCGAGCGATTGGCGGATGCGCTGCACGAAGGCCAGCGCCTGGGGTGTGTCGCCGTGGACGCAGAGTGTGTCGGCATGCAGTTCGATGAGCTTGCCGGTGGCGGACAGTACGGTGCCTTCGCGTA
>NZ_JAVWUP010000285.1:0-2548 GCF_036667095.1 Gordonibacter sp.
TGTGCGCTGCCCACACCTTGCCAAAGAGGTACGAGAGCAGCAGTACGACCAAAACAAGGACGGCGAATGGCTCAACGCCATACCTGATGGCGCAGACCACTGGATAGACGCTACCCGCTACGCCTTCATGCGCGAGGCTCGCAGCCGCTACGCCTATCGAGCGACACAGGCGGAAGAATAACACCAAGACAAGAAAGGCGGCCTTATGGCAATCGATGAATTCCAGATACCGGCGCACGTGAAGAAGGCCATCAAAGCGGCTGGATACACTGCGCCGTCCTCTATGGAAAGCTACATCCAGCAGTGGTACGACTGGTATTCCGGCAAAGATGATTGGTACAAGATCGACTACACAAACCTTGACGGCAAAAGCCTCAATCGCGCTCGCATGAGCCTCAAGCCCGCCAAGCGTGCAGCCTCTGAGTTCGCATCTCTGATACTTAACGAGTCCACCGAGGTGTCGGCCGACAGCCCCAAGGCGAACAAGTACCTGAATGAGTTCCTGGACAAATCAAACTTCTGGCCCACGGGGCAGATGATCGTGGAGAAGGCGTTCGCACTCGGCACCGCCGCCTGGGCGCTGTGGTTCAACGTCTTGGGCGACGACGTGACCAAGATCAAGATCCGGCGCTACGATGCCCGTATGGTCGTGCCGCTCTCGTGGGATGAAGAGGGGGTCAGCGAGTGCGCATTCGTCACCCGCGTGAGCCTTAAAGGCAAGCCCGCCGACCAGTTACAAATGCACGTGGTCGAAGAGGGTACCTACCGCATAAAGACGATGCTGTTCGTTGATTCGCGCATAATAGACCCCGAATCGGTGGGAGCCATCGCAGACTTCGACACCGGATGCCCTGCCAAAACCTTCGGCCTTCTCAAGCCCGCGCTGGAGAATACTTGCGTGGATCTCTCCCCCTACGGCATGAGTGTGTTCGCTGATGCGGTGGATGCCATCAAAGCGGTGGATCTCGCGTTTGACTCGATGTTCCAGGAAGTGGAGCTCACTGAGGTCAAGGTGTTTATGGACGAAGCCATGATCGACGTGCGATCAAAGGGCGGCAAGACAATACCGCTACCAAAACAGGAGCAACGTAAGTTTCTCAAGGTTGCAGGTAAGGACCCAAAGAACTTCATCGACGTGTTCAGCCCCGATATCCGTATCGACCCGTTGCGCAGCGCGCTGGATGTGGCTCTCGCAGAGTTCGGCGAGTTATGCGGCTTCGGACAACAGTATTTCATGCTGGACAAAGCAAGCGGACTCAAAACCGCCACTGAAGTGACGAGCGACAACAGCGCGCTTATGCGCAACGTACGCAAGCATGAGAACGTAATCAGGGGTGCTATCCAAGACATCGTTACCGCTTTACTCACATGCGCGAGGATCCATTGCGGCGTCGACATTGAAGAGGATTTCGGGCCCATAACGGTCACGTTCGACGACAGCGTGATCACCGACACACAGACCGAGAAGAATCTCATGATGGCCGAGATCGCCGCTGGGCTACTCCCCAAGTGGAAGTACGCTGTGGAATTCTACGGCCTGAACGAGGAAGAAGCCAAGGCGGCGCTTCCCGCTGAGGAGATCGTGGACGTAGGCTTCTAGATGCTCGATCCCGATTACTTGGAACAAGCAGGCGAGAAGGTAGCGGGCGTGTACCGTCAGATCGAAGCGGATATGCTCGACTACCTTGTGGCCAAGATGATAGAGGGAGACGTGGGGGGCCAGCGCGCACAGACAGCCATCCATCGGCTCGCCCAAAATTCAGCCGCTCCCCTCATGGATATCTTCGGAAAGTACGGCAAGGCTATCGACGCCGCCGTAAAGCTAGAGATTACCGAGGCGCTGCGACTATCTAACACCGACGATTTGAGCCGCATAAAGCGCGGCCTTGGAGTTGATCTCCCAGCTATCACCACACGCCAGGTTGCTGCCACCGTGGCGGGTGCCAAGGAGATACTAGAGCGCCAGAACCTACTCATGGCCGAATCAGCCCGCAACGCCTTCTTACAACAGTCCCTGTGGGCTGTCACGCAGGTGAACACCGGCACCATGACGACCGAGAAAGCTTTGCACGCAGCCGTGAGACGCTTGGAGGGCGATGGCATCAGCCTCATCACCTATCGCAACACAACCACCGGCATGCAGAGCGTGCAGAACAAGGTGGATGTTGCTGTGCGCCGCCATATCCGCACGCAGATAGCCCAAGACGGCATGAGGCTCACCGAGCTGCTTATGGACGAGGCTGACGTTGATCTGGTGGAGGTGTCCAGCCACGGAGGGGCACGTCCAAGCCATGCGAAGTGGGAGGGGCGTGTTTACTCCCGCAACGGCGACAAGATCATCAATGGCGTGCGCTACCGCGACTTCAAATCAGCTTGCAACTGGGGGGACGTGGCCGACGGTATAGGTGGTGCCAACTGCCGACACTCATACGCCGCGTGGTTCCCCGGTATGGAGCGCAGCTACTACCCCAACCCCGACCACCCCAGCGGCAAAACCAACGAAGAGGTATACGGTCTCACGCAGAAGCAGCGCACCGGAGAGCGCGCC
>NZ_JAVWUP010000286.1:0-2542 GCF_036667095.1 Gordonibacter sp.
GGTTGTGTGAGAAAAGAGAGCTCTAGCCGATCGACTGCATCGCGTAGAAGCCTGCTGGGCGCTGTCGTGGTGCCACGCTTGGGCTTGAGGGCGAGTTCAGGCGATGCGGCATGAGGTAGCTTGGTGCTGCTTGTGCGCCAGAATTCGAAAGCTGATATGTGGCTGATACAGAGGCTCATAAGTGAAGCCTAGCACAGGAAATATGAAATTGAAAGAATAGAAATATAGGAATTGATCAGGTAAAACAATAGAGAATTGCCGATTGAGTTTCGTTGGTTTTCGGGTAGGTTCTTGCAAGGTTCTTGTTTGATTTTTGTTGGACTTATGCTTGGTTTCTGCGGTGTTGCGCGCCTGTCCGCAAAGGTCTCGTTTTCGGGAAGCCTACGGCGCGGCTGGGTTATGCCAATGGCGATGCAGCAGTGGTATAGCCGAAAATGGCGTCCAGCGGCTGCTTTGGCAAGTTTTTCCTGCGGAAAACGGTAGGGGATATTTTTTGACCTGGCGTTTTGCGCGAAGGCTGCTGCCAGATGCTTCGCGAACCTTACCAAAGCGGTCGTTGGCCGCCATTTTGCCCGCCGATTGGGTTCGACGGCCTATGACTGCATCTTGCATCTTGCCTCATTGCCACTTGCCGCAGGGTAGGCGCAGCGCGCTTCCGTCCTCGCAGACCACGTACACGGCGAAGCCCCGCTTGCAGCTGGCGACGCAGTGCTCGCAGGGGTCAAGGTCGCAGTAGCAGTAGGCATCCTCGTCGGCGAGGGGGAACACGGCGCTGCGCTGTGCGATCTCGTGGGGCGAGAGCGAGCGCTGCAGGATACCGGTGAACGTTTTGACTACGATAAGCTGCGGCTTCGGTGCGCCGATCGTCCAGGACAGTACCAGGCGGTTGGCATCCATTCCTCCCAGGAAGTCGGTAGTGTATCCGACGTCGGCGGGCTGTACGGGTACGAAGGCGACGGGTGCCGCCGCCTCGTCGCAACAGGTGGGGCAGGGCGATCCAGCGTAGGGCGGCTGCATGATGGCCGACCGCCACTTGTCCGTCTCGACTCCTGCCGCGGTGCTGCCGAGGCCGACGTAGACCTGTCCGCAGCGCGCGCAGGCGAACAGGTCTACGTCCTCATTCCCGACACGTGGCTTCCAGGTGGCGCGGGTACGCGTCGGCGAGAGTCGAGGCTCCGCCGACGCGTCTCGGGAGTGTGCAGATGCTCGCGCAGAGGTGGCCGAGGGACCGACCTCCGTGAGCGCATGGCTCGCCTCGTGGTGTGTGGATGCGCGTGCAGGCATGGCCGGGTTTCGCTAGTCGAGGTATTCCAGCACGCCTCCGTGCAAGATGCAGTCCCGTGCGATGGTGATGCGCTGCACGGTGGGCGCGCCCTCTTCCAGCCACATGGCGCGGCAGTCGCGGTACAGGCGCTCCACCGGGCCGAACGGGTTGTCTTCGAAGTAGCCGTCGCCGCCGAATATCTCCATCATCTCATCGGACACGAGGCGCGTGGTGTCGATGGAGAACAGCTTGCAGCAGGCGGCCTTCTCGGCAATGTAGGCGCCATTGGGCTCGTGTAGGTAATCCTTGCAGAAGTCGTAGACCATGGTGCGCAGCGCGTGGATGTACATCTGCATGTTGGCGATCTTCATCTTGATGGCCTGGCGCGTGATGATGGGCTTGCCGAACGTGATGCGGTCGGCCGCACGCGCCAGCGAGATTTCCAGCATACGCTGCGCCATGCCCAGGTTTGACGCAGCGATGTGCACGCGCGACACGGCCAGCGAGTGCATGGCTATCTCCATGCCCTGGCCCTCTTCGCCCAGCAGGTACTTCTTGTCAACCTTCATGTTCGTGAACTTGAGGCCGGTGTGGCCGGCACCGCGGCAGCCCATCATGTGGGGCATGGGCGTGACCTCGTAGCCGGGGGTGTCCACCGGCACGTAGAACGTGGACAGGCGATGGTCGGGGTCGGCAGCCGGGTCGGTAACCGCGTGGATGTAAGAGTGCGTGTTCATGTCGGTGAACGAGATGAGCCACTTCTCGCCGTTCAGAATGTAGTCGCCGTTCTCGTCCTTCACCGCAGTGGTGTGCAGGTCGGCGCCTGTGCCGCCCGTGGCTTCGGTGAGGCACCAGGCCGAGAAGATGGACTTGTCTTGGAACAGGGGCATGAGCTCGGCCTTCAGCTCGTCTGAACCGAAGTCGTAGAGCGGCCGCCAGTTCAAGTCCTGGGCGAAGTGCATATGCATGCGCATGCCACCCGGGCCGCGCGAGAACTCCTCCTGGCACTTCAGTACCTCAAGCTCGTTCAAACCCCAGCCGCCGTATTCCTCGGGCAGCGACATGCGGTAGATGCTGTGCTCGTTGCACAGATCGTAGAACTTTTGCGGGAACTTGTTCGTTACCTCGATGTCGGCCTGCATGTCCTCGCAGGGTCCCTCGACGAACGCGCGAAGCGCCTTGAGATGCGCCTGCAATTCCTGCCCATTGAGCTTGCCCATATGTTCCTCCTTGAACGTCGGCACCGCTGGGGGGCGGCGCTGTTTGCCGTGTGGCTAT
>NZ_JAVWUP010000287.1:0-2537 GCF_036667095.1 Gordonibacter sp.
CCACCCTGCTCGCCCTTGTTCTCCAGCTCGACAGCATGGCCGCAGTGACCCCGTCGAAGTTCAAGCTCTGACCCTGCAGGTACTTGTCTTTTAGAATATTGATAGCGGTATCGCCGATATTGCGGCTTTCCTCATGGGCGGCATCGGTACTCTCGATACGATCGCCCGAGAACGTGACCTTCACGTCGACAGCACCGTTGCAACCCTCGGCACTGGCTTCGTAGATGCCCGCTTTATAAGACTGCACAGCAGCGCTGGTGCCGGCTTCGCTCTTCGGCGCGCAGCCGGACAACCCCAGCACGGCCAAAGCCACGGTAGCGGCGCTGCCGCACAGGAACTGGCGACGGTTCATCTGAAAACGCTTGCGAGCGTTCTCGTTGATGCGGCGCATGGCTGCCTCCATGCGCTCACGGGCGGCGATCTCGTTCGGATTCTGAATCATGGCTGGTCTCCTTGGTTGCTTCTCCCTCACGTCACGAGACGGTCGGCGTCTCGCGAACTCTTCCATCACGCAAACGGAGGCCGCACCAAAGGGAGGAGGGAAGTGCAGCCCGCGAGAACGGGTTTGCGGCTCGCACGCCGAAGGCCGTTGCCTTATACTGACGCTATGTGCCCAGACGAAACATACGATGCTATCCCCCTTGAAGACGCCGTCCAGACGCTCGGCCCCGACGAGCGCGGCATGATGACGGAGCTGTTCTACGCGTTCAATACCGTCATCACCTTGCAGGCATTCGGCGACGAGGGCACGTGCCGGGCCGCCTTCGCCGACGCACGCGCAGCGTGCCGCCTATTCGAGCGGCGGTTCTCGCGCACGCTCCCCCATTCGGATATCGCGCGGTTGAACGCAGCAGAAGGAGCGCCCGTCGCCATCGCAGCAGATACGGCGGAGCTCCTGCGCGCTGCCATCGACTTCTGCGCGGACAGCGAAGGCTGCTTCGACATCACCATGGGAGCGGTCGTGAGGCTGTGGAACTTCCACGAGGGCATCATCCCCCCACAGGAAGACATCGACGCGGCGTTAGCTCATGTGGATTGGCGCACCTTGCGCGTATGGGAAGAACCGGGCGACAACGACACGGAGCGCGACGAGTGTAGGGGCAACGCCCGCGAACACAGGACTGGTACTGGCGAGCGTAGGGGCAGCGCAGACACGCGCGGCATCCTCGGCGACAACGCATGCACGAACGGAAGAGCTCGGCATCCGCAGGCGTTCGCGCAGCTCTCCGACCCCCTGGCTGCCGTGGATGTGGGCGGCATCGCAAAGGGGTGGATTGCAGACCGCCTGGCCGAAGCCATCGCGGCGCACAGCCTCGACGCGTTCATCGTGAACCTAGGCGGCAACGTGGTCGCCCACGGCCAGAAGCCGGATGGCTCGCCGTGGCGCATCGGATTGCAAGACCCCCGCGAGAAGGAGGGTATCGTCGGCGCCGTGGCCGTGCGCGACGCTTCCGCGGTGACCAGCGGCGTGTACGAGCGCTGCTTCGAGAAGGACGGGGCGTTCTACCACCACATCCTCGACCCCGAGACCGGCTATCCGGCAAAGACGGACGCAGCCGGCGCCACCGTTGTCACACGTCTCTCCCTTGATGCCGAGGGGTACTCCACCACGCTGTTGGCCCTGGGCGTCGAGCGCGGCATCACCTTCACACGGAAGCATCCGGCAATTCTCAGCGCCTACTTCGTCGACCACGACGGAAACGTGCACGAGGCATAGCGGCGAAGGCTGCCGGAAATGGCGGTCAACGACCGCTTTGGCAAAGCTGGGGAAAGCGATTGCCCCTTGCTTACGGCAAAAGCCCTGTTCACGGAAATTGGTCTTGCGGAATTGCCCGAATAAACCTGCCAAAGCGGTCGTTGACCGCCATTATTCGCTCGGCCGCCACTCGGCAAAGGGCACCCTGCTTGCTAGTGTGCGGCGATAAGATCCAGTATCTCCTGCTTGGAATGCACGTCGAGCTTCGCGTAGATGTGCTTCGCGTGCGAGCGCACCGTATTCTCCGAGATGAACAGGCTTTCAGCAATATAGCTCGTCGAGCGGCCCTTGCACAGCAGCTGCAGCACCTCCACCTCGCGCGTAGTCAGGCCGCGCTGCTGCCCCAGCGTCGTGCACCCCGCATCAATGCTGGCGAACATGGACTGCTCGGGCATGGACAGGTCGAGGTCGGCGAAGATACGCCGCTGGGCGAACGTGCTCTCGTTGAGCGCGAACACAGCGGCGATGGTCAGCACATACGCAAGAACGGTGAGCAGCAGTGTAGCCTACCACAACATGGAGAACCGCAGCACGCCGCCGAAGTCCAGGTCCATCCGGTGCACTATGCAGTAGATCCACACGTGCGGGGCACAGATACCCAGGTAAGAGAAGTTGAAATGCCGAAATACATACGGCAGACGCGCATGCTTCGCTGTCTCTGTTTCGTCGGACTCGGCTTTCCCTCCCTGATCTCCCTACCCTTTGCTGCCCGTTCGCCTATTCTAGCCGGTCACCTGTCTTTCGAGAACGAAAACGTGGCGGAGGCCTCTCCTCGGCCAGA
>NZ_JAVWUP010000288.1:0-2531 GCF_036667095.1 Gordonibacter sp.
GCGGGGAGCTGGCGGCATCCTTGGGTTGATCGCCGCGCGCAGCCGAACCGACCTTTCTCCAGTCGGCTCGAACGTATACGCCGGGGCTTTATTCTGCTAAAGTAAGCAAATCTGTTCGGTTCGCCTGGGGTGGGCCACCGTTGCTTGCAGGTGCGATGCGCTTGGCGGTAAAGGGGCAGGGGGGATTGCGGGAGATGCGCGAAAAGCGGCTTCTCCTCGATGGGAAGGAAAGGAGAGGATATGAGCAGCACTATCGTTCAGAAGTTCAAGAACATCGGCCCTGGTGCGCTGGTGGCGGCTGGTTTTATCGGACCAGGCACGGTCACTACCTGCACGGTTTCCGGTGCCAGCTACGGCTACACCATGCTATGGGCGTTACTGTTCGCCACGGTGGCCACTATTATCTTTCAGGAGATGGCGGCGCGCGTGGGCATCGTTTCAGGCAAGGGCCTGGGTGAAAACATTCGCGATCGTATTCCCAACAAGACGCTTAAGTGGATTGCAATCGTAATTGTTATCATCGCCATCTTCGTGGGCAACGTGGCCTACGAGACCGGTAATATCACGGGCGGCATCCTGGGCATCCAGGCGGTCTTCCCTGATGCTTCCATGATTCCCATCGTCGTAGTGCTGGGGCTTCTGGCCTTTGCGGCTTTGTGGATCGGCTCGTACAAGGTGGTCGAGATTGTACTGACGGGCATCGTCGTGTTCATGGGCGTGGTGTTTTTAGTGACGGCGCTCGCCTCGAGCCCCGATTGGGGTGCCGTAGCTGCGGGTTTGTTCGTGCCGTCGCTGCCCGAAGAGGGGTCGAAGGGCATCCTCACGGCCGTGGGCCTCATCGGCACCACGATCGTGCCGTACAACCTGTTCCTGCATGCCTCCGGTGCTTCTGAGCGCTTCAAAGATCCGGCGCAGGTATCCGACGCCCGTTTCGACACGGTGCTTTCCATCGGTTTGGGCGGCATCATTTCTATGGCCATCCTCGTGTGCGCTGCCGCCAACATTTTCGGCACGGGTGCTGCTGTGACGAACGGTAAGGATATGGCCATTGCCCTTGAACCGCTCATGGGCTCATGGGCTACGTGGATGATCGGCTTGGGCCTTTTGGCCGCTGGCTTCTCCAGCGCCATCACGGCATCGCTGTCGGCCGCCTACGCGGTGAACGGCGTGCTGGGTTGGAAGAAGACGCTGAAGGACCTGCCGTTCAAGGCGATCTGGATCGTCGTGCTTGTGGCTGGCTGCCTTATGGCTATCGCGTTGGGAAAGAGCCCGACGGAGCTTATCCTGGTGGCGCAGGCGGCTAACGCCATCTTGCTGCCTATCATGGCGTTCTTTGTACTGTACTGCGCCAACGGCAAGGATCTGGGCAAGTGGAAAAACCATATCTTCGCGAACTGCGCCGGTGTGGTCATCATTGTTATTACGCTGTTCATGTGCTGGCGCAACATGTCGAGTTTCATCGCGTCGCTGCAGGCTCTTATCGGCGGCTAAACGCAGTGAGCGCTTCTCCAGCGAAGTTTCGTGCGCCCGCCGTTTTGGTGGGCGCACGTGTTGGGAGATGCTTTACGAAAGGCTGCTCCATGCTGGCGGGTTGTTCTCGCGGGGGCCGGGCATCATGGAATGCGCGATGTCGAGCGTCCTTCGCCTTCGTCGGTGTGGAGTTTAATATGTTTCTTTTTGAGTAACAGTTGACTTGCAGCATGCTCTAGGGAGTAGTATGGCCTCAACACAACGAAGTGAAAGAAGGAGCAGACATGAACTCCGAAATCAATGATCAGGCACAGGACTATCGCACCCGTCTTTTCCCCGGGTTCGACTCGCCGCTGATGGGTACCGACCCCGAATTTCTCGACCGCCTCGACCGCTTCGCATTCGGCGAGGTGCCGGCCAGCGACGATTTAGACGACCGCACGCGGATGATGGCCATCTTGGCAGCGCTTGTCGGCGCGCAGGCAATCGACCTGTTCAAGGCTATGGCCAAGGGCTCGTTCAACGTAGGGCTTACGCCGGTGGAGGTGAAGGAGATCGTCTACCAGTCCACTCCGTACGTGGGTATGGGACGCATGCTGCCATTTCTGTATGCGGTGAACGAACTGCTGAAACACCGGCTTGTGCCGCTGCCGCTCGAGGGACAGGCTACGACGACGGAGGACACCCGCCTCGAGGCCGGCGTGCAGAAGCAGGTGGATCTCTTTGGGCCGCATATGGCCGAGTTCTACCAGTCGGGTCCTGAGGAGACGCGCCACATCAACCGCTGGCTGGCGGAGAACTGCTTCGGCGACTACTATACGCGCTCGGGGTTGGACGATGCCCAGCGCGAGATGATCACCCTGTGCTTCTTGGCTGCTCAGGGTGGATGCGAACCGCAGCTAACCAGCCACGCGCAGGCGAATATGCGCGTGGGCAACGACCGCTTATTCCTTATCAAGGTTATGTCCCAATGCGTGCCCTATATCGGCTTCCCGCGCGTGCTCAATGCGCTGCACTGCATCGACGAGGCGGCCGAGGCGCTCGAGGCTGACGGCGAATAG
>NZ_JAVWUP010000289.1:0-2518 GCF_036667095.1 Gordonibacter sp.
TGTCGCCGAAGGTGTACATCGGTGTTGGCATCTCTGGGCAGATGCAGCACATGGTAGGCGTAAATCGTGCACAGACCATCTTTGCAATCAACAAGGACAAGAACGCACCCATCTTCAAACAGTGCGACTACGGTTTGGTGGGCGACGTAAAGACCGTTCTGCCCGCCTTGTGCGCAGCACTCTAAAAGCATGCTAGGAAGGGGTTGTTATTGCAGCTCCATTCTTGGACAGGAAAGGATGAAAAGTGTCTGAAACCGATTTCGACATCATCGTTGTAGGCTCGGGATGCGCCGGCGCCGTAGCGGCCTATACGGCTGCTACGGCTGGCAAGAGCGTCCTTGTGGTTGAGCGCGGCAACTTTGCTGGTGCAAAGAATATGACGGGCGGGCGTATCTACTCACACTCACTCAAGAAGGTCTTCCCGGACTTCGAGCGGGATGCCCCGTTGGAGCGCAAGATCACCCACGAGCGCATTTCTATGCTCGACGTGCGCTCAAACATGACCATAGACTTTACCAGTGACGAGTTGGCGGAGGAGGGCAAGGACTCCTACACGGTGCTACGCGCTCCGTTCGACCAGTGGCTGGCCTCGAAGGCCGAAGATGCCGGGGCTGAGTACATCTGTGGCATTGCCGTCGAGGAGCTTATCAAGGACGGTGCGGGTCGGGTCGTGGGGGTGCGCGCAGGCGAGGACGAGATCACCGCGCAGGTGGTGATCCTCGCCGAAGGCGTTAACACGCTGCTTGCCGAGAAGTGTCTGGGCAATCCCCGTCCGAAGGCGAGCCAGATGGCCGTAGGTATTAAGCAGGTATTTGAGTTGCCGGCTGAACGTATCGAGGATCGCTTCCTTTGTCCAGAAGGGGAGGGTTCGGCCATGCTCTTTGTGGGGGATTGTACGCACGGCAACGTTGGTGGCGGCTTTTTGTACACCAACAAAAACTCCATCTCACTCGGCCTCGTGGCTACCATTTCCACGGCGGCTGACGCGCCGAACCCCTACCCTGTATACCAGATGCTTGAGGATTTCAAGCAGCATCCAGCCGTGGCTCCCATTATTCGCGGCGCGAAGCTCGTGGAGCACTCTGGACACATGGTGCCCGAGGGCGGCTACGACATGGTGCCGAAGTACGTGTTCGACGGCTGTCTTGTCGCGGGCGAGACGGCGGGTCTGTGCATGAACATGGGCTACCAGGTGCGCGGCATGGACTTCGCCGTGGCCAGCGGCCGCATGGCCGCCGAGGCTGCCGTCGTCGCAATTGACAAGGGTGACGTCTCCGAAGGGGGGCTGGTTTCCTACAAAACCAAAATGGAAGACTCCTTCGTCATTCAGGATCTTAAGACCTTCAGCAAGTGGCCCCGCGTCATGGAGCATTGGGACTCGATGTTTAACGATTACCCCGTTATGGTGAAGGAAATTTTTAATGCTATGTTCAGCGTGGACGGGCGTCCTCAAAGGCCGCTTATGAAGCGCATGATGCCCATCGTGAAGAAGCGCGGCCTGCTCAAGCTGGCCGGAGAGGTGAGGAAGGCGGTGAAGTCGCTGTGAGTAAGGTCAATGAGATTACGGTCAACGTCGACGAGTTCTTGGCTATCGACAAATACGAGGTGGATGAGGGGAGAGCGCACATCGAGTTGGCGGAAGATCCCGATACGGAGGAGTTTCTGAAGCTCGTGCGAGTGTGCCCGGCGGCGCTCTATAAGATTGACGAATCCGGAACCAAGTCCTTCGATTACGCCGGCTGTTTGGAGTGCGGCACCTGTCGTATCGCATGCGAGGGCACTATCGTTGAGAGGTGGGAGAACCCTCAGCCTACCATGGGCGTGGAGTACCGTTTCGGCTAGTTGCGTCGACTGAAGTAGAATTTCAGAAATGTAGAGGAATCTAAAAAATAGGTTGGATTGAAGTTCGCGGCATTATTAAATTGAATATTGGCTATTCACATTAAGATACCCCGCATTTGCATTTGATAAATGTGGGGTATTTTTTAATGTTTCGGTATTAGCATAAATCTTGCCAAAAGCGCTCGACCGCAATGAATTGTCGACTGTCGCGAACGACCATCCATAATGGTTTTTCATGGACGGCAAACTATGCTACAGGATTTTCATGCTAGAAAACAGGCTTGGATAACCCCGATGCAAATTTTGAATAGCCCTACACCCAAAACGTTGTTCGTATTCCGTGCCCTGAATGTGTCCCACCAACATTGGTATTTACCATATACTGCCATTTCGTTAGATACTCATGCATATCGAAAATACGCCGAATAAGGAAAGTCAAAACTTATTGGTCAGACAGTCGATTCCCAAAGCTGTTTTACGCATTTATGCGAAATCGGAATTCAAAAGAAAGGAGCATCGGGTAGGTCTATAAATAAAGGAGTAGGATATTTAAGGAGGAAACTGGTGGATAAGGAATTTTTTGAGAACGCGATTAAGAACTTTCCAAGCGGTCCGATTGAGTACGCCAATCTGGCTCAGATCAAACCGGAAGTATTCGAAGAGCGCCATGTAAAGC
>NZ_JAVWUP010000290.1:0-2516 GCF_036667095.1 Gordonibacter sp.
GGCTGCCCATCTGCGGAACCTGTCGCCGTTCCATTCAGCGAAGTCCCGATGCGCATCGGGCATGTGATCGGGATTGGTCCTGTAATCTCCCTGCCTGCGCCCGCGTTCGTGCATGGCGATCCTCTTGCCGTCGCAGGCTATCGCTACCGTCTTGTCGGTGGCACTCACTGATACGACGCGCTTCACATAGTGGAAGGGAACTGAATACCAGACCCCATCGAAGCTGACATGATAGTTAAAATTGACGGTGGCTTCCTTGCGGGTGACTATCTCGTAGGGATGCGGGGGCAGCGGGATGAGCATCGGTTTCTCTTGGTCGGAGTAGATGCTATCCCGACTGCCCTCTCTTTTCTGGAAGGGACGGGAGTTGATGGCCATGATCCGTGTCAGAAGCGCCCTGTTATAGTCGGCAAGTGACATGAAACGGCGGTGACGCAACGCCATCATCGCCTGACGTTCGATGACGCCCACTCCCATCTCGATGCTGCCCTTGTCGCGAGGACGCCTCACGCGCGTTGGCACGACTGCGCAGCCGTAATGCTCACTCATGCGTCGGTATTGCTCGTTGACGATGAGCTCATCTTTGGTGTTCTTGGTTACCGCGGTCCTCGTGTTGTCGGGCGTGAGTATCGGTGTCGAGCCTTTGAAGAACGTGAACATATGCACGTGTGCGCTCACCCAGGCCTCCTCATCGGTTCTATAGAAGCCTTCGGCATAAAGGTAGTTCGAGTACGGTAGACAGGCGGCGAACACGTATATCTTGAGTATCTCCCCGCTGTCCGGGTCTATCACCTCTCCCGTATCTCCAACCCAGTCAACTTGGATCTGCTCTGCTGGTCGGTGCTCAATGTGCATGCGCACGTCGTTTCTTCGCGCCCATTCGCGATGTGCCATGCAAAACGCCGAATACATGTAGGGTTCTTTTCCTTGCGCGAGCGCACTCCCGCAGTACTCGTTCCACAGAAGAGACATCGTCATACCCCGTCTCTTCAATTCTTCCGCGGTCCGCTCGTGATCGATTGCCGCTTTGTCCTTAGACTTGCGGTTTTTCTCGGGATAGATGGCAAGCCGTATCGCTTTGTCGTCCATCTCGTCAGGCAGAGGCCATTCGACCCCATGGGGCTTCGCCGCCTTCAAGATGTCTGATACCGTCGATTGGCCGCAGCCGCACGAATAGGCGATGTTCCTCTGACTGATTCCCATGGAAGCAAGCCTGAGGATCTCACGGTACTTGAGCATATCTTTTCCTCTCTCTAGATGATCTTTGGTGCTTTTGCACCAAAGACAGATTCTAGGGAAAAGAAAAGCCCGTAACCCGGGCTTGTTGGTGATCGCTTTGGCGTGGATTGGTTATCGGCGAAGCTTGGAATCGTTATCGGTCAAGCGCGTCGTACGCACCAAATCCATAAGATCCGAATTCATCAAAGTTCACAGGCTCTTTAACGCTCTCTTCCGTTCCCTGCGAAATCATATCCCACAACTGAAAAACAAATATAGGGATACTGCTCTTGTCCATTATTTTCGCCATTACGCATGCTTCGCTAGGTTTCGATTTAATGAGATAATTTGACCTAATCTCCTCAAGCAGCACTTCATATTCTGCAATTTGGGCCTTCATGCATTTTTCAAAATTGTATCTATAAAATGCATACCGATCCCCGCAAACAAAAGCAGACTCGGAAGTAGTTATTTGATTTTGACTAATACCTAACAAACGGCATAACTCATTATTGCCGCATCCACCATCAGCATCGAACAAACATTTACATTCTATGTCAAAGGCAGAGAAAAGCCGCCATAGAAGAGGGATAGCATTCTTTCCACCACAACTTACTATCTCGACTCCCTCGCTTGCAAGAGAGTGATTCAATCTTCGAAAAAATACCGGCAATGCTTTCAGCTCTGTCTCCCCCTCAACGAGAAGAACTTGGTTGGCAAAAAAACCTTTGGCTTGATCAGGCGTTAGCTTCGTCTCATAGTATTCGCCAATTCCTCGCTCGCTTACCTTGTTTTCAGGAACACCCGAGTCTATACAAAAGTTCACAAGGTCACTCTTACTAACTTGCTTTACGTGTGTTAAGCCGTCCTCTGTTTTATAGACTCTTGCGATGCCGTCAAGGTTATTCATGTCGACAAAATCAGGAGAATGAGTCGACAAAACAACTTGAAGACCATCCCCACAAAGATTATAAATGTATTCTTTGAGCCACCTCAGCGCCAATGGATGAAGGTGCGCTTCTGGTTCCTCAATTATCAGCACAAGGGAGTTTTTGCTGAATGTTTGGGCGTATGCTTTTGCGAACGCCATCAAAAGAATTTGTTGTTCTCCCGTACCGAACTCATCGAAAGATCTTTGGTTGCCATTTTCCGTTGCCACTACTCGCATAGCATTGGCATAATTATTGGGATCAAAAGCGGAAAAATCTACTTCAAGACCATGAGAAAAACCTCGGACGGAATCCGCTACGCCGTTTTTGAACGACTCGAAAAACTGCGCATATTCTGGCACCCCTTCA
>NZ_JAVWUP010000291.1:0-2508 GCF_036667095.1 Gordonibacter sp.
GGCGGTTGAACGTGAGCGTATGCCCGCAGCCCGCACGGCGCACGAACCCGACCAAAGGCGACGTCTCATCTTTCTTCACGTTTGCTCGGCGCTTGCGCGACACAAGAATCTTTTGGGCAGCCTCGAAGGTGGCCGTATCCACCAGCGCCTCATGGGCGTTTTCCGTTACGTAGCGCTCCTCTTCGGGCACCGCGCGCTTGATGTCGCGTCCGACGCACACCACCTGCTCCTTATGGCCTACGAGTGTGCCCAGGTAGGCCACGTTGCGCAGCAGGGTCGACACCTTGCTGCCGTCCCAGCCGGGATTCTTCAGCTCGGCTACGCCGTATTTGGCCTTGGCGATGCCGCGATCCATCTTGTACTTGCCGGGCCCCGGAACGCCGCGCCTGTTGAGCTCGCGCGCCACGTCGCAAGGGCGCAGACCTGAAGCCGCCAGCTCGAACGCCAGACGCACGTATTCGGCGGCTTCCTCGTCGACAAGCAGCTTGGTGCAGTCTTGCGGGTCATTGCGATAGCCGAACAGCGGCACCGAGTTGATGTGCTTGCCGCGCTTCCACTTCGAGGCATTGGCCGACTTGATTTTCACCGAAAGCTCGCGGCTGTAGCTGGCGTTCATTATGTTGCGAAGGCCGAGGTTGATGGCATCGTTTGCGGGCTGCTGCAATTGGTCGCTGTCGTAGTTGTCCCCGATGGCGATGAAGCGCACGCGCATGAAGGGGAAGACCTGCTCTATGTAGCGGCCCGCGTCCACATAGTCTCGCCCGAAGCGCGAGAGGTCCTTGCAGATGACGCAGGTGACCATGCCCGCCTTCACGCATTCGAGCATCTGGTTGAATGCCGGGCGCTTGTCGAAGTTGCTGCCGGTGAAGCCGTCGTCGATGAACTCGTGCGTCTCCTGCCCGGCAAGCTCCGGTGCCTTGGCGACGTAGTCGGCCAAGAGCTTGCGCTGGTTGGACACGCTATTCGATTCGGCCTTGTCGCCGTCCAAGTCCCCGTCAGCTTCCGAGAGCCTTATGTAGAGCGCTATCACAAAACCACCCTCTTGATTTTTTGAGCGCGCGATACCCAATCGCCGAAGCGGAATGTGATATGCACGCTGCCTTTTGCCGTGATGTCTATGCGAGCGACCATCGCCCGCAAGAGTTCCTCTGAGAACGTTGTTATGTCGTCGACCGCATCGAGTGCATGCAGCATGCCGTCGTCATGTTCGAATAATTCATCGAAGCGATTCACTGCCGCCTTCGCCGCATCCAAGCGCTCCTTCTCTTGCGCGATGAAGCACTCCGTCGCCCGCTTGTCGCTGTCGTACTGCTCGCGCGTGAAGCGGCCTGCCGCGAAGTCCTCGTAGAAGCGCTTGCGCTTGTCCTTTAGCCGCGTCAGCTCGCGCTCGCGCTTTTCCACCTGGTCGACGAGCACCTGCCTGCGCTCTTGCGCCTTAGGCAGATTGCGCAGCTGGTCGAGCAGGCCCTGCAGGCCAAGGCCGATGCTCAGCTGCACGCGAATCTGGTCTGCTACCAGCATGCGCAGCTGCAGCTCGTCGATGGAGTTCTTCTGGCAACCGCCGAACTTCAAATGCGTCCTGCACACCATGGTCATCGAGCGGTACAGCCCGTTCACCTTGTTGCGGCACGCCTGCATGCCCGCCCCGCATTCGGCGCAATAAGCCAAGTGGCGAAAGACGTTGTCCTCCTCGCCAAGCCCGACAACCGGATCCATGTTCTCGACCGGCTCCGGACGCTTGCTTTCGGGCAGTTTGCGCCCTTCGCGCTGTATGGTGAGCTTGGCAAAGTCCTCCTTTGACACGAACGCCTCGTGGGTATCCGGGTAGCGCAGCCATTCGCTTTCCGGCAATCGCACGTAGCGCCTGCCCGTAGGCGTATCGCGCACCTCACCCCTGTGCAAGACAAGGTCACCTGTGTAGACCGGGTCCTTCACGATGCTCGTGATATGGCGCGACTCCCACATGCCGCAGATGACGCCTGCGGGGTTCTTCTTGCGCACCTGCGAGGCGAAGTGCATGCCGGGAGTTGGAGCCCCTAGGTCGTTGAGCTCCTGGGCGATCTCCTTGGGGCGGACCCCTTCGAGCCTGCGTTTGAAGATGAGGCGAGCGTACTTGGCCGTTTCCTCATCCGGCACCAGATGCGTGCGGTCTTCGCGGTCGAAGCGGTAGCCGTACACGGTGATTCCCTGCGGGGATATGCCCTGCTCCATCTGGCGCGATTTCACCTGGACGATCTTGCGGGACAGGTCGCGCGAATACGCCTCATTCACGATGTTTTTCACCGGCACGATGATGGAGCCTGCGCTTGTCGGGTCTTGCGTGTCGAAGCAGTCGTTGATCGCGATGAAGCGCACGCCCAGAAACGGGAACACGTTTTCGAGAAGGTTGCCCATCTCCACGTGGTCGCGCCCGAAGCGGGAAAGGTCCTTCACCACGACGCAGTCGACCACGCGCTGGCGAAGGTCGTCCATGAGGCGCTGGAATTCCGGGCGCTTGAAGTTGGTGCC
>NZ_JAVWUP010000292.1:0-2501 GCF_036667095.1 Gordonibacter sp.
CGTACGGCACAATAGGTGCATCCAGGTATCGGCAAGGATGCTCTGGTGCGCGAGGAGCAGGGCTTCAATCTTCGATACCCCAGAGTTTCTTCAACTCGCGGTTGATCTCGTTGGCATTGGCGGGGATTCCGATATCGCGCGGAAGGGGAGCGCCCTTCCGCTTGCTCGGAGTCGCCTTGGCTTGGGCAAACAGCCGGTTGGAGGGGACGATATCGATCCCATGCAACGCAACCTCCCGGCAGCGGTTGGCAAGCGAGCGATCGGATGTGACGACGCCGGTGTGTTCCGTTGCACAGCGGATACACTCGACAATGGCATCGTCAGCTGTGGGCTTGCGGGTGAAGACGACGTGGCGGTCGACACCCTTGACAAGGCCTTCGCCACCTGCGCCATCCCAGATGATCGTGTATGCCGCTTTTCCGAGAATCCTGCTTGCGGAGAGCCTTAAACGAGACTCAAGCGCATTACGCTGTTCCTCAATGGCGAGCGCACGGGTGGCCGGATCGCTTTTCGTCACATTGTATCCGTCAATGTAGTACCGCATAGTCGTACCGCCCGTCCTCGATGCTGTTTCCCACGCGTTTCATTTTAAAGGAGAAGAAGATGACGATGCTAGAATAGTTGAAAAGGGGAGAGAGTCGACAAAAGGGGCTTGTCTAGGCAACGGTGTCGTACTTATTTCTCGAGAAGGCATGCAATGCCGGAAGCGAATGAAAACGAGCACGAGGGCGTTCGGAGCCAGACATTGCGTACGGAGTCGATTCGCCCTAGCACAAGCTGTCATGGCACCGCGAAAGGCTTCATTCGAGCAGTTCGCCTCATACCGCACAAGATAGAGAAGGCGAAGGGGCGATGGGAGGCCGATCTTCGGATTCGCGAGTTTGCGATGAAAGCGCTGATCCTCATAGGGCGCAAGCATGAAGTATCGAAAGTTGCAATCCCAAACAAAGAGCCGAGGGCAGACGAGACGCATCCCGTAATAGTTGCCTGAAAAGCTCGTTCCGTAACAATCTCGCCGCGCCGCAAACCTTTCTTGAGCTTCTTTGTGACTTCTTCTTTAACTTTACATAACACATATTATCAATATTTTGTCGTCATGCTGGGGAAGGGCTAACCCCAAGTCGAATTACCTCCGGAAGGTGTACCGGTTCCGGTGCCCGGCATAAAATTGGCGTAATCACCTGTTTCAAGTGCTTGGAGCACTATGGGATACAGGATGACGGCCGACACCACATTGAGCACCGTTACGATGCTGCAGATAACTATGGATACGATGCTCGACTTCTTAAAGCGCGTTGCAACGCTGCTGATGCTGCTTTGGCTTTGTATCAGTGCCTTGAACTTTCTGAAGCCTATGATGCCGCAGACGAGTCCGGCGGCGCTGAGCCAGAAGCCTCCGAAGAACAACGATATCGGTCCTGCCAGGCTCGCCACCATAATAAGGTTCTGTGCAACTTTGAGGCTGCGTACATCTTGATCGCTCGGCGGTAACTGGGAATGGGCCGGTTCGGGTGCTTGAGGCGGCTGCGGGGCGTTATTTTGGCCGTCCATGTGTTTTGTTGTCCAATCTGTCGAAATACTATGCATTTGACCTGCGATTTTATAAACAAGGCTCTGAGATCCGTTCTAAGGCCCTGTTTTGCTCCATGATGAGTACTAGGTCGTTGAAAACGAGGTTTTTATAACAACTTCCATGAACTATAGCATGTCGGCTTGCTCCGAGCTGCCTGTCGCCTCCAAATCCACGGTTGCGCTATGAAGTCGTTTCAGGCTCTCATCGAGTTCGTCACGTTGGTATTCCAGCACCGTTTCCTGGGCGCGCAAGATGGAAAGCCGTTCTGTTCGAGCGGCATCGCCGCGCCTGCATAAACGAACGAAGTACTGAATGCCCTCGATGGACAAGCCGCTTTTCCTTAAAGCTTCGACCAAATGCAGTTGGCCTACATCGTCATTAGAAAATTTTCTTACGCCACGACGATCTCGATGGAGGTTTGGAAAGAAACCGCACTTATCGTAATATCGGATCGTGAATGCCGAGATGCCTGTCGTAGCTGATACTTCGCCAATACCATAAAGAGGCGTACCGTCTGGCTTTTCAGTTGAACCAAGAGATTTACCGCCATCAGCGCACATAGGTACCCCCGTCAGAAAGCAAGATCGATAACGTTAGAGTTACTCTAATTAGCAGTACGATCGCTTGCCGCGCTCTGCTTTGCGAAACAGACTTAGAGTAACTCTAGGTCTGTTTCGGTATTCTACATTAGAGTTACTCTAAGCACAAGGTACGGCTTTGTCATGTAATCTCACCCATAAGAAAATGCATGGATAGGATGTCTTATGCATTTTGTCACCAAACTAGCATGTGCCATAATGCAACACTGCATCCCAGCTGGCGCAAAAAGCAAGCGACTTCATATAAGATAAATTGAAGTCGCTTGATCTCTACAGCTTGATCGAAATGTCCTAAAGAGAACGGTCACCTACCCCGCTGCTGCCGAACC
>NZ_JAVWUP010000293.1:0-2486 GCF_036667095.1 Gordonibacter sp.
ATCGTGTCGAAAACCTGCTGCAGATTCTGTCGACTAGAAGGCTACTATATACATCTGACGGCACACTAAACAAGCGAACCCCCACCAAAGTGAAGGTTCGTACAAGTTTCGTGATAGAGCCTAAGGAATCGAATCCTTGACCTCTTGGCTGCCAGCCAAGCGCTTCACCGGATATATCAAAACGATGCCCTTTGTTTGGGAGCTCTCGAACTTGCCGTATAATACAATGGCTGTAGTAAAATGAGGATGTATGGCAGGAGGGTTATGGGCAAACTCTTACAGAGTGAAGACGAGCGGGATGCCAAGCTTCTCTTCGAGGCCTATTCAACAACTCTCTCGGAAGCAAAGCTTAAAAATTTACTTTTTGACATGCTAGGATTAATCCCCCTTGATGCGGGTGGCTCTGCGCGAGCGTTCGCCAACCGATTTATATTGGATCACTATCCAAATGAAACTACGATTAAAGCTAACTTTATAAACAAAGTTCTTTTACCGCTTAGCTCAGATACGATATCTATTTTTGAGCTTCCAATTGGAAAGAGCCGCGTAGATATGTGCAAAGTAAATGGGCACAGCGCAGCATACGAGATTAAAACTGATCTGGATAGCTTTTATCGGCTCGAAAGCCAGCTTGCCGATTATTTCGACGTTTTTGAAACGGTATATGTTGTTACCTCTGAGAATCGATGGAACGAACTACCCGATTATGTCCCTACTGAGTGCGGGATATATTCATATCGAAAGTGCAAAGACGGAACCTATACTTTTAGCTGTCGCCGCAAAGCAACTAAGGCCGTCAGGCTGGATGCGAAAAAGCAGCTCCTTACAATGCCCAAGAAAGACCTCTGCGACATTTTTGATTTCTCGAATTCAGGACAATCGAAAGACGATATTGTTGCCACCTGCTTATCACGCTACTCTAAGGCGCAGATCAATCGGGTTTTCAAAAATTATTTAAAGCAACGCTATTGCTCAAACTGGCGCCACTTAATGCAGAATAGTGCTGTTGTATACGAGATAGATTACGAATGGTTCTACCGAAACGAACTTGATCCAGAAATTGTTTACTAAAAGTGGTAGTTTCCATAGGTAAGATAGAGCTGCTGCACATACCGTTCGATAGTGTACGATATCCAGGTTCCAAACGCTCCAAATGAGCTGGTGCCAGCGTTTTTTGAAAGCGCTTCAAGAACCATGCACTCCCCGGGTACCCGCTCGAGCTTTGCTCTGTCGTTGAGAATTTCAGACACAACTTTCCGGTAGCCCCTCGACCCAAGATCAACATTGTCATTTATATAGGCACAGAATTCATTAGACCGACCGCAGTACAGTAGAGCCAATGCTCGTCCTTTCCCACCACCATCGCCAGGTAGGTTATCGCGCAGACCAGCGTAATCGCCCACCCCATTGAAGCCATAGCGTGCATAGTCGGTTATATGCGAATTATTAATGACATGCCCTTCTCCATACTTGCCATTACCAGTATCTCGCTTCCTTGGAGAGCAGAGCAGTATTTTAGTTGCCTTGATGCCTAAATCATTCAGTTCGTCAAACTCTTCGAGTCTTGCATCTAAGGGGGTTTCATTAATATCATAGATGAGATAATCGTTAAGATGGAGTGCTGTTGTAAGTGCGTGCTCGTATCCGTCGATATCGTCAATTCTTATTGCAATTGAGCGTCCTTGACGTAGCGACTTGAGTTCTTGAGCAAATTTTATAAGGCCTGCGGAGTCAAGGTTCCCAACTCCCTTTTTAATAGTAATTACGGGAATCATATTTGTATCGATTGCTACCTTTTTAACCTTGTCCAAATAGGCGGGAAGGTTATTGCTTAGGTGTATAACCAGCGGGCATTTTCTGTCCTTTGCATCTTTATATAACCTCATATCGCACCGGAAATAATCAACAAAAACGCACGTGTCTTTGAAGCGCTTTTCTATGTCTTCTAGAGTAGCGTCATATTCAGTTGAATAATCCTTGGCTTTACACCAGTGGTCCTGCCCTTTTCTTGCGCCGCTCTTGTATGGCTTGTTCTCTAAGATGTACTTGCCGCTTTCCGAATCAACCAAATTGTCGTATTTAACTTTTTCCTGAACTACCTCCACCAGCGGGATAAGCCCGTCTTTAAAGTAGTCAGCTTCTGTTAAAGCTTTGACAGCTACGTATTCGTACCTTCGGTTTTTTATAGTCATCATATACATGGCATGCTCCTAGCTTTCTATTTAGACTTTAGGCCATTCATCTGTTCGAAGGGGATTAGGCCGTCGTGTTGCAGGAATCCAACTATCATTCCCGGATGAACGTTCTGTTTCCGTGCAAATTTTGTAATAACTTGCTCGGTAAACTGTTCGTGGTTTCCAAGCGCGGCATAATCATCGGGGTTTACAAGAAAATCACGCGCGAATTTATTGGCCTCTTTGTCTTTATGGTCTTCACTAGACAAATCTTCTTCGGAGATCATTATGTTGCTTGTATCGTAATGAAGC
>NZ_JAVWUP010000294.1:0-2479 GCF_036667095.1 Gordonibacter sp.
GTAGCGACCACCAGAAACTTGCAGGTCATCGGGGTAAAAGCCGGTGGCCTTTTCATATGGCTGCCCGCTTCTCGTCAGGCTCCTTGCCAATGCCGCACGAAGACACCCTCTTCCAAGGCCAAAGGTTGTGTTGGGCCATGATGAAGCCATTGTCGAAAGTGCCGATAGGCGTTCTTGGCATACATTCGGGCCAACTCCACCAGTTTGTGGGTCAGACTCCCAAGGGCATCATTCATAAGGGGTTCCTCCTTCGTAGCGGGCTTGCAACCATCTTCTTACGCCTACCACTAGAGAGGATGCCGACAGCGCACTCGTTCCCCCTATCCGTCTCGGTGAGTAGCAAGCAAACGGGCGGCGGGCTAGGCGGAACGATCCAGCGCCTAAGCCTCCTGCGGATAAAGAGCGGCGAGCGAGCGGCGAGCTCTCCGGTATTTGACGGTGCCGCGCTTACGCAAACCGTTATACTAAAGCGCATACTGTTCCGATCCGCACGACCACGAAAGAGACGAACCATGAGCATCGACAGCTACGAAGCCAGCCTCAAGCGCTCCGACGAGATCCGCGCCGACTTGCCCGTCCATCCCGAGAAGTACACCATGCTTACCGGCGATCGTCCCACTGGCCGCCTGCACCTGGGACACTACTTCGGAACCATCCGCGAGCGCGTGGCGCTGCAGGATATGGGCGTTGCCACCCGCGTCATCATCGCGGACTACCAGGTCATCACCGACCGCGACTCTACGGGCAACATCGCCGACAACGTGCACAACATGATCATCGACTACTTGGCCTGCGGCATCGACCCCCAAAAGACCATCATCTTCGCGCACTCCGCCACGCCGGCGTCCAACCAGCTCATGCTTCCGTTCCTGTCGTTGGTGACCGAGGCCGAGCTACTGCGCAACCCCACGGTGAAAACCGAGATGGAGGCCTCGGGGCATGCGCTTACGGGCCTGCTGCTCACCTACCCCGTGCATCAGGCATGCGACATTTTGTTCTGCAAGGGCAACATCGTGCCCGTAGGCAAGGACCAGATGCCCCATATCGAGCAGACGCGCCAGATCGCCCGCCGGTTCAACGAGCGCTACGGCCACGTGTTCCCCGAGCCCGACGGCCTGCTGTCTGATGCGCCCGCTATCCCCGGCCTCGACGGCCGCAAGATGTCGAAGAGCTACGGCAATGCCATCAGCCTGTCCGCCACCGCCGACGAGACGACGAAGCTCATCAAGAAGTCCCAGACCGATGCTGAGCGCACTATCACGTTCGATCCTGAAGGACGCCCCGGCGTGTCGGCGTTACTGACCACAGCCGCGCTTTGCACAGGACGCACCGAAGCCGCTATCGCTGCCGAGATCGGCGAGGGAGGCTCCGGCACCTTAAAGAAGTACGTTACCGAGAGCGTGAACGCCTACCTCGAGCCCATCCGTGCTCGCCGCACAGAGCTAGCCGCCGACCGGGGCTATATTGCAAGCGTGCTAGCCGAGGGTAACCGCCGCGCCAACGAGATAGCCGAAGCCACCCTCGACGAGGTACGAGCCACGATGGGCATGGTGTACTAACCGCCAAGCAAACCGCCTCGAGCGGGTGCGGCAGGCACTGCCGTTGCGCAGCAAGCCGCACCCGCTCATGAACAAGCGTTTCGCGTAAAGCATTTGTTCTGATATCGATATTCGCTGATATTCGCGCATTTTTAGCGACCGAACCACGAAACCTTGGCAGAGCGCGCCGTTTGGGATAGAATGGCTGAGCGCTTTTCGTACGGGCCTATAGCTCAATGGTGGAGCAGGGGACTCATAATCCCTTGGTTGCAGGTTCGAATCCTGCTGGGCCCACCACTAAAATCGCAAGCCGCCGCCTCAACAGAGTCGGCGGCTTTTGTTTTCGGTAGCCGCCCCCCGCCGCTGAACCTTACCCGATGTGCGCTATGCCGGGCAGATGATCCTGCCTTTCAACGTGCGGACACGTGAAAACACGAAGCCCATGGCGAAAGCGCCTGCGATCATCGCCATCGTCAGCAGACTGGTATGTCAGCAGACTGGTATAGAAGTTGGCTTCGGCGCGGCCGCCTCAGGCAGGCCCCGCCGAAGCTCTCTGATCGCAAATGCAAAGGCGATCACGACTGCAGCGGTCAGCACCATGCGCACCCACCACAGATGCGTCCAGCTGGCAACAACGGCCGAATCGATGGAGAGGTTCGCCACACTAAGTACCGCAAACATCCCCAAATCCATACAACACAACCAGATCGCCAGGGGAACGCCGCGCTTTTTCGGCAGATGAAAAGGTTCATGACGATGAGACGACGTCCGCAAGGATCGCCACCACACTCGTCAGCGTAGCATGGTCCCGCATCCCCCGATGCTGCGGGCGCTCATCCAAAGAGCCCATCCTCGCTCCCCCATTCCCCACTGCCAGCACCTCTGCCTAATCGGGTAGGAGGCTGGTGATTAGTTCACCAGCCGTCCTCCCACACCACCGT
>NZ_JAVWUP010000295.1:0-2469 GCF_036667095.1 Gordonibacter sp.
GATCTTTCCGGCATAAAAGCAGCTCCCCTTTCCTTCGACGACTAGCGGGCAGCAGGGGAGGTCTACGTGCTTGACGTGCCAATTTTTGCTTTGTATACTATGTATAGACATAGGTTATACATTGAAGGAGCGCATCATGGCCATGGCAACGCTGAGCAAGTGGGGAAACAGTCAAGGCATCATAATCCCTCGGAGCATTTGTGAAAATATGGGCATTAGTATTGGCGATAGGCTGGATATTAAGGCAACGGAGGAAGGCATCACTCTCAAGCCGCAGTGTCGCACGCATCGTCGTGCACGCAAGCTGACTGCGGAGGAGGTTTTTGCTGGATGGCAGGGTGAGTATGTTGCACCGAGCGATTGGCCACAGCTTGGTCGCGAGATTGACTGGGGTGCTTCGGCTGGAAAAGAGATTTGGTAATGCTGTGCGATCAAGGTGACGTAGTGTTGGTCAACTTCGACCCCGGCGTAGGGCATGAACCTCACAAATATCGCCCTGCGCTTGTGGTGAGCGCGGACGATTTCAACAAGCGTTCTTCCCTGGTTGTTGTGTGCCCTATCACCTCGACAGATAACGGATATCCTTTCCATATTTACATTGAATGCGAGGATGTGAAGGGATTTGCGTGTGTCGAAGCCTTGCGCGCCGTTGATTTGCAGGCGCGCCATGGTAGGCACGTAGGTGCTGTAGGTGAAAGCGAAATGGGGCGGATACTTTCTTTGGTTGGGGCAGTTTTTAATATCTGATGTGGCAGGGGCTAAATATTCAGACAATTCCATGATGCAATTGTAACATTTAAAGTGTTACAATTGCATCATGAAGACACTCGCCGCATTGCGCATCATCAAAGCCACGGCCTCTTATCAATGGGGCTTTGTCACTACGGCGCAGATGCAGAAACAGGGAGTCGAACGCATTATTCTTTCGCGTCTTGCCAAGGAGGGATACTTGTCGCGCTTCCAGCAGGGTGTCTACAAAGATGCTGCGGTACCGGCCTCGCGCTACGATTTGATAAGATCGACCTGGCTTTCCTTCCTTCCCGAAAGAAGACAATTCGAGCGCGTGGCCAACCTGCCAAAGGAATACGTTATCACTGGTGCTGCGGGCGCTTATCTGTGGGACGTCGGTGATCTTAACCCCGAGCCTTTAACTTTTGTTTGTAACGTTCGAAGGCAAACCACACGACTGGGCGTGCGTCTTATCAAGGCACCAGTTAATGCGGATGAAATCGAGCTTGTAGAAGGGCTTCCCGTGGCGAAGCTAGAGCGAATTATTTGTGACTTGGCAGCTGAAAGAGAAGATCTAAGCCTTATTGGTGATGTTCTCGCCGATGCACGAAGGCACCATATACCCATCGACAACAAAAGGCTTATCGACAACCTTGCCCCTTACGCCAGGCGATACGGATTGGTAAACAATCAGGGCAAAGCACTCCTTAATTTGATTGAGGGAGGAAGCAAGGGATGAGCCCATACTCTAACCCTGAAGAAGTGGAACGAGCCATTAGGAAGGCTATTCAGAAATCTGGTCGTGAACCAGGAGACACCTACCGTCAGTTCCTGCGTGACCGACTGCTTTCACGAATTTTTGCAGGTGGCGCAGGTCGGTACGTACTAAAAGGGGGTAGCGGTATGCTCGCGCGTATCCCCGATGCACGGGCAACTCGCGACATAGACCTTGCACTGCGAGACGGGCAGCGAGAATCCGTCGACAATGTTCTTCGTGGGTTCACGGCGCTAATCAAGCAAGATCTCGGAGACCTGTTTGTTTTCACTCTGGACAACTATAGCGAAGGCTTGGACGACAACGGTTATGCCCGGCTGATCAAGCTTAAGTTCCGTACCTATATTGGCTCGGAGGAAAAAGACCCGGTAACCATTGATTTGGCACTTGACTGCCATCTTAGTGTGGAACCTCAGCGGATGTATCCTAAAAACCGCCTTGAAGTTTCAGGCATGATTGGCAGCGACTATCTGCTCTACCCGCTTGTTGACCAAATAGCCGACAAAGTGTGCGCAACAATGGAGGTCTATCCGGGAGGTCATTCTTCATCGCGCATGAAGGATTTGGTGGATTTGGTCCTTATCGCCACAAGTTCGAGTGTTCGAGCAGAGGAGCTTTCAGTTGCGATTCGGATGGAAGTCGGTAGGCGCAATATGGAACCGATAACTTCCTTTAATGCTCCGAAGAGCTGGATAAAGCCCTTTGCTGTATTTGCGTGCAAATCCGGGGTGGATGTTGCTTACTGTGATTTTTATGCTGCTGAAAAATTAGCGTGCGCGTTCCTTGACCCCGTGCTTTCCGGAAGTGTTTTGTCGGGCTCGTGGTCTGTTGAGGCAAAAAAATGGATAGGGGATTCAAGGTCTGCAATTGGCGCTAAATTAGTCACATTTGTGTGACAATTGCGGTTTATCGGTTCTAGCAGGTAGTATATGAATGAGGAAAAGGGGTTTTTTCTGCGCGGTTGG
>NZ_JAVWUP010000296.1:0-2433 GCF_036667095.1 Gordonibacter sp.
AGACGACGATTTCATCGTCTCCACCACGGGCAAGACGAGCCGGGAGATATTCGAGATCCGCGAGAGGCGCGGCCAGGGCCATGCAAACGACTTCTTGACCGTCGGCGGCATGGGTCACACGAGTTCCATTGCATTCGGTATGGCTATCGGCACCGACAAGGATGTCTGGTGCGTCGACGGTGACGGCTCGTTCCTCATGCACATGGGGGCGTTTTCCGTCATCGCGCAGAACGCGCCGGCGAACTTCAAGTACATCCTGAACAACAACGGGGCGCACGAGTCGGTCGGCGGACAGCCGACGGTCGGGCAGAGGATCGACGTCCCGGCGATCCTCAAGGCTTCTGGCTTCGAGCGGGTGATCGAGGCATCCACGTCGGAGGACATCTCGTCGGGAATGGAGGTTCTCGCCAAAAATGCGAAGACCGCCCTAGTGATCACCACGCACCAGGGCAGCCGCGGAGACCTGGGCCGTCCCACCACCGCGCCCCAGGAGAACAAGGCGGCCATGATGGAGAAGTTCGCGCGTTGTAGGCAGGGAGCGTAGCATGAGGGCTCTCATATTCAACTCGGGGCTCGGAAGCAGGCTCGGCGAACTCACCGCCTCGAACCCCAAGGCGATGGTCAGGCTCGGAAACGGCGAGACCATCTTCGGGCGCCAGCTCCGCATCCTCCACGCCTGCGGCATCGACGACTTCGTCGTGACCACCGGTCCCTACGCCGACCAGCTGAGGGCCGAGGCCGCACGCTTCGAGGCGCGGGGGTGCACCTTCTCCTTCGTGCCCAACGAGGTGTACGACCAGACGAACTACATATACTCGATGTACCTAGCCCGAGACCTTCTGCGCGACGGGGACTTCCTCGTGCTACACGGCGACCTGGTGTTCGATATGGGCTATGTGCGGAAGGTGCTGGGTTCCGAGGTTCCCTCGCTCGGTTCCGTCGACGTTTCCGCCCCGCTTCCCGAGAAGGACTTCAAGGCCCGCGTTGTCAGGGGGAAGGTGCACGAGGTTTCCGTCGGCATCTTCGATGCGGATTGCGTCGCCTTCCAACCCTTTTACAAGCTATCCCAAGCGTCGATGACCGTTTGGCTGGATGCCGTTTGTGGATTCGTGGACTCCGGTGATGTCAAAATATATGCTGAAAATGCTGCAAACGTGGTGTTCGATTTGATGGACGTTGACGCGTTCGGCTATGAAGGGCATTTCGTCGAGGAGGTCGACACCCTTGAGGACCTGGAGAGGGTGTCCGCCGGCATCGGGATGTATGACTTCGAACAACAGCCTGTGTTCGAGCTTGTCGACGGCGGCGCCTCGCTCGTCGGTGTCTGCTACGCGGGCGGGCTCGACGGTGTCTGCGACGCGGGGTCTGCGCTCCGCGCAGTCCTGGTCGGGAAGCCCTTGGTCGTCACCGGCAGCCACCTCGCCTCCTTCGGCGTGAAGGACACTCTCGACGATGCCTTCCCGGGATACGAGGTTTTCAGCGGCTTCTCGTCAAACCCCACCTACGATGAGGTCCTAGCCGGCCTCGAAGTCTTCGCGAATGCAGGATGTGAATCGATCGTCAGCGTTGGCGGCGGCAGTGCCATTGATGTCGCCAAGTGCATCAAGGCGTTCTTGGGCATGCGGGGTGACGGGGCTGCGGGAGAGTTTGCAACCCAAACGATTACGTATAGCCCGATCCCGCACGTCGCCGTGCCCACCACGGCGGGGACGGGCAGCGAATCGACCCGCTTCGCCGTCTGCTATGTGGACGGCGTGAAGACATCCATCGCGCAGGACTGCCTGCTTCCTGACGCGGCCGTGCTCGACGCATCCAGCCTAGAGATGCTTCCTGGGTACCAGAAGAAATGCACTCTGCTTGATGCTCTGTGCCAGGCCGTCGAATCGTACTGGTCCGTGAGCGCCTGCGAGAAGAGCCGCGAGTACTCTGCAAAGGCTATCGGGCTGATGGTAGCCAATTGGCGGGCTTACCTGGACGGTGATGTGACGGCTGCGAGGCTGATGATGAAGGTGGCCAACCTTGCGGGGAAGGCTATAAACCTGACCACTACAACCGCCGCCCACGCGATGAGCTACAAGTTGACGTCCTTGTACGGCATACCTCACGGACACGCTGTTGCCCTGTGTATGCCCGCCGTCTGGGGGGAACTGCTAGCTCGCTGTGAGGGGGATCCTTCGGAAGCGAATGCTGTTTTTGCCGATGTCCGGAAGACGTTGAGCGAGATTTCCGCACTGATACTGCCCGAGTGCACTGCTACCAATCTTGATCCGAGTGTCGGCCTGCTGGAGTTTGAGCAGATAGTCGCTGAGATGGGCTTGCCGGTGATAAAGGCTTCCAATTGGAGAGCAGATGTTCCGGTGCTGGTTGAATCGGTCAATGTCCAGAGGCTCGGCAACTTCCCTCTGCTTTTGGGTCCGGATGACCTCGCAAGGA
>NZ_JAVWUP010000297.1:0-2426 GCF_036667095.1 Gordonibacter sp.
AGATCACTCACGCGAGTGAGTAGTTTTTACAACCTTGCCGTCTGAACAGTTACCGGGCTGCGGTTACTGTTCACGGGGCAGCCAGCTAGGCAAGGGCGCCGAAATCTCTAGGCTGTAGGCATTGCTCTGTCGAAAACGACATTCGTTTCGGCGAAGACATCCTTGCCGAGCGTGCGCATGTCGTTAATCTTGCCTATCGCATCGCAGATATACGAGAGGGACTCGAAGCTCCTGAACACGATCGCCTGGTGCATCTTGCGCTTGAACACGCGGGCGAGCCGCTCGCACAGTGAGTTGTCGGGCGGCACCTGCATGTCATGCAAGAACCGCAGCTCGCTTTCCCGGTAGCTCTGCAACCGCACAGAGAGGTTGTATCCGTCCCGGCAGTACTTCGTCGGCGGGTTGTTTTTGTACTCTGTTGTTGCAAGTTCAAGATGCTCATCGTATCGCCGCTCGAATTCTGCAATGGCATCGGGGTCGGGTACCGTCTCGGGCGGCTGCTGTTTTCGCCAGTGCAGCATCTCGCGGATCAGATCGAGCATCCCTGTGTTCCATGTCAGATCGGGCTCGTTTTGCACGGAGCCGGTCAGATACCGGATGTTGTGCTGCATACACTCTTGATGGGTGAGTCCGTAGGAATAAAACGTCTTATCATGGTCGTGGACGGCGCATCCGACGTAGTTCTCGAGCGGCGTGCCCTTGATGCCTTTATGGCCCTTCGACTCGCGTGCGAGCATCATCGTGCGCGAGCCGCCCGCAAGGATCAAGACCTGCTTGTTTTGGCCCCCAACGTTCGCCCCGGTGAAGTCGGCGTGCATGACAGATGCCGACATGAGCGCCTGGACGGCCTGCGCCTTTTCCGCCTCGCTTTTGAGGGAGAACTCGCGGGCAAGGCCGTTTATCATGCCCGTCGAGACGTCTAGGACGCCGCCCGACGCCTCCCGCAGAAAACACTTCACCTTGCCCGCCGATGTGCAGCACTCGTTGGCGAGCAGGAAGGCCAAGGTCTTGACGGAGCCATCGTAGGTGACCTCGTCGCGAAGTCCCTGCGGAAACGGGGTATGCAATCGCGCACCGTTCGAGCGCCGCCGCCACTCCGATGCCTGGTACTCGATAACGTCGACGGCTACGTGGGCGCTGATCAAGAGCTTGGACAAGACGTTTCCCGTTCGGTAGAGATCGGGGTTGCGCTCATAGTCTTCAGGATCGGCTATATCCACGATACGGGTCGCTTTGGGGCATTTGCGGGGATGATGGGGATGTCCTGTTTGTGCGCCGGGGCGCAAACCGCTCGATGCGCGCGTGTTCGGCACCCGCTTGCGCGCAGGCCCTTGGGCAGACGAGGGTAGAGACGAGTTCTCAAAGTCCCTGTTCACCTGGGCGGTGAGCTTGGCGATCATCCCCTCGGCCTCTGCGAGCCTTTGCTCGAGTTCGCGCATGAGGCCGGCTTGCGCGCTCGATGCATCCCTGGCAGCATCAAGCGCGCACTCGGCGCGCCATGTACGCTCCTGCATGCGCTTTGTCTGCGATTCTGCCCGCCCGACCTTCTCGTTGCATTCGCGCTCGACGGTCTCAAAGACCTCGAACCAGCGCTTGCGCATCTTCGCATTCAGCCTCTCGCTGCGCCCGAGCTCGCCTTCTAAGTGCCTAGTCTTGGCAAGGTGGCGTTTTTCTGCCGCGCAGAGCTTCGACTCAAGCTCGGTATAGGCTTCTCCCGACTCAAGCTCGTCGATTCGATGCTGAAAAGCCCGTAGTTTGTACTGCAGGGCAGAGACGTGTTCGAAGTCTGCGCGGATAGTCATGCCTATCCGTTATTCTTTTCAAGCTCGATTTTCAAGCGAGAAATCTCGGCTTCCTGTTCCTTGTTCTTTTCAAGCAGCTGCTCGAAAAGAACCTTGTAATCGGGCTCGGCCTCGCGGGCCATGGCCTTTCTGACGCGGCCGTCGGTAGGGACGATCTCCCCGGTCTCGTCGTCGATGCGGCCGATGAGCGTACGCTTGGCTCTCGATTGCTTCTTCTCCTTGTCCCAATACGATTTGGACTCGTATGCATAGGTGATGCCGGATCTCTTGTCATGCTGACGGATGATTCCCATATCTCCTCCTCATAATCGTTAGGATTATTATACACCTAACGATTATAGAATGCAAGGAGAACATAGCTTGAACTGCGATTTCTTGCAAAAAGATAGGCGATGGACTCGGTATGCGTACGAACGGAATGCTGTAGCCGCAAAGCAATCCACGGATCACTTCAAACAACAACGTACGTTGCCTCGATCTGGCTGGCCCGTGAACAGTAACGGGCTGCGGTGCAGCTGCGGTGCGGCGTGCTGTGGCTGTCCTGTCGAAAAAGTTTGCTGGGCGGGGCGTCGGATGCCTGCTTTCCTCTTGCTTCGCCATGCTGCCGTCCACGCCGACCCTTCT
>NZ_JAVWUP010000298.1:0-2405 GCF_036667095.1 Gordonibacter sp.
GCCGCGAAGGTCTTTACTTGTTTTCGTCTACGGAAAAAACAAGTAAACTGGTGGGGCGCAATTACTTTGTCAGTTGAGCAGTCGTTATAAAGGAAAGTATCGAGTCGTGTGCAACAGTTACTTCTGAACCACCGAAGGAGGTGATTATCGTGGCTGGGATAGATATAATCTGCTTAAGCGCTGACGAGCAAATGAAACTTAAAATCGTCCACAGTATTGCGTCGAACATTTACGATGTAAGTATTGATGATATTTGCAGCAGCGCGCGCATTTCTCGGCGCACTTTTTACAATAACTTTCAGTCGAAATATGCCATTCCTTTGTGGCACAAAAACTTTATTTGCAAGTATACGCTCGATAAAATTGGGCAGGATTATTCGTGGGAGGAAGGTTATGAACGCTTCTTTAGTATGTGCCTCAAAGAAAAGAAGTACCTTCTTCACACCGCTCAGCACCACTACGATAGCCTTCCCGTATCGTTTGATTCGGCGCTCGAAACAAGCACCTGGTACAAAAACCGCGCACAACAGCTCGGTAGGGCCTTGGAGCGTCAGGGGATAGATCCTTCCGAAAAGCAGATGCGTTACTGTATCGAGATGTGCACCCGTATTGAAAGCTTTGCTGCTCGAAGCTGGATTGGAAGCGAGTCTCCCGATGCGCCACGCGTCATTGCCGCCTGCCTCGTAGCATGTGTTCCCCGTGCTCTCTACGATGCGTTGCAAAAGAAAGAGCCGCAGGAATCCGTTATGAACGGTGCTTTGGTAGAGGCTGCGGAAGGGGTGTAACGTAAGCTCTTGCGTGCAGGCAATCTATGGCAATATATTCGTATTGATTATTTCCGTAATTTGTAAAGCAATATGTACAATCCTCGAGACTCGGCGCTTGTTCGTTGAATCTTTCCGAACCATACTTCAGGGCAAGGTGTTTGGGGAAGAAGCAAACACGAACCATACTCTGAGGGGAGTGAAATTATGGGGAGCAAACAGCAAAAAAATGAATTTGGCGAGTCGGGTGTAAACCCTCCAGAACAAAATGTTGAAAAAGCAGGATTGAAAAGAAGAGATTTTTTCAAAATTGCAGCTGCAGCAGGTGTTGCAACCTCGGCAGCCATGATGCTTCCGGGTTGCGCAAGCGGTAAAGGTTCATCGTCGGATACTTCTACAAAGTCGTCTGAAAAAGAAAAGTTTGAGGCGTATGCCGCACCTATCGAACCGGTTGAAGCGCCAAAATCATGGGATTACGAACTTGACGCCGTCGTTGTCGGTAGTGGTGCTGGCGGCATGACGGCCTGTCTTCGCCTTGCTGGAGCGGGTCTTAAAGTGGCGGTACTCGAAAAAAGTCCAAAAGTGGGTGGCATGTCGGGCTACTCCACCATTTTCATGAACCTCGGTGGACATAAGCAGGCTAATGCGGCTGAGTGGGCTTATCCGCACTACCCATATGACCCCGATGCTATCGTTGAGCATTTTATGGACATTCAAGGTCTCGGTGGCGAACCCACATTGTATCGCTCAATGGCTGTTGCTGCGCCGCAGTGCATTGACTGGATGATTGATGATTTGAAAGTGCCTTTGGTTCCTATGTCCAACGTTGCTCCAGTTTATACTGCCTATCTTATTTGGGAGGGTTCTACCACACCCAAAAATACAAAGATGGCAAACTCTATCACTATGGAATATCTTGGAAAACTTGCTACCGAAAAAGGCGTAACCGTGCTCACCGATACCGAGGTGAGCGCTTTGGTAACCGAGGGTGATCGCGTTATCGGCGTGAAAGCAACCAGTAAGGGTAAAGATATTTTCCTGAAGGGAAGCAAGGGTGTCGTTCTTGCTGGCGGCGGGTTCGCGCTGAACCGCGCTATGGTTAAAAAATATTGTCCTACCGTATTTCCTGGCGTCGCGAACTACTATCCGCCTCCGACAGATACGGGCGAGTGCACCCGTATGGGCTTGGGCGTAGGAGCTTCTATTGCGGGTCTCAATTCAGCAGCTACCTATGACGGTGGTATTGATTGGGGCGCTACGAGCGAATACGATCAGTGGTTCACGGCGCATTTCGTGCTCGATGGCGCAACGGCCGTTTGTCGTCAGCCTTGGCTTACCATCGATGCTCTGGGTAACCGGGTGCCTTACTTCTCAGCTCAAGTTCAGCCCTACACCAACGTGGCGAAAGCTGAGGAATTGCCGGGTGGTTTGGATGAAACCGGTGCGGTGCATCTTACCCGCTTCAACGGACGTGCATATGTATGCTTTGACTCGAAGTTTGAAGAATACACCAAAGACAACAAGCTCTTTAAGGTAAAACTCGATCGTATTATGCTTGATATCGAAGATGACCCGCAAGCAGAGCGTGTTCCCAAAGAAAATCGCAATTGGCACGCGGGTTTCAATGATGCTGTTGCAAAT
>NZ_JAVWUP010000299.1:0-2402 GCF_036667095.1 Gordonibacter sp.
CACACGCTGCAATGCAGACGACCGACCTTGTTGTCGTACTCCGTTTCGTCATGCCGTCCTGCCTTTCCGGTAGATCGGTTCGAACGTGGCCTCGTCCATTGGACGGGCAAAAAAGTAGCCTTGCGCTACGAGGCACCCGTGCTTGCTCATGAGGGAGACATTGTCCGCGGTTTCTACGCCTTCGACGACGATGTCGATATCCAGGCCCTCGGCCATTTTGATGACGGCTGCAAAAATGGTTTCTTGGCGGGCGCTGTTGCCGGTATCGCTGAGGAAGCCCTGATCTATCTTTATCGTGTCGATAGGGATGTCTTTGAGCATGTTCAGCGAAGAGTATCCCGAGCCGAAATCGTCCATAGCGAGGCGAAGGCCTGCTCGATGAGCCTCGTTGGCGAATGCCGCAACATCGTCTTTGCTGCCGAACAGGATGCTTTCAGTAAGTTCGAGTTCGACGAGTTCCGGGGGAACTCCGGCGTCGGAGAGCATGCCCGATACCCTGTTGACGAAATCGCTGTCTGCAAGGTGAAGGCGCGAGAAGTTCACGGAGACGGGCACGCATTCGACCCCTTCATCGAGTTGCCGATGCAGGAAATTCAGCACCGATCCGAGTACGGAGAAATCCAGGTCGACCACGAGACCGGTCTTCTCGCAAAGCGGAATGAACTCGAAAGGAGGAACGAGCGTACCGTCGGGCTTGCGCCATCGCACAAGGGCCTCGGCTCCCACGAGTTTACGGGATGAGATGTCTACTTTCGGCTGGTAGAAAGCTTCGAGCTCGTCGTGTGCCAGTGCCTGCTCTATATCCCGCTTCATCTGCTCATTGTGTTCCTGTTGCTCGTCGAAATCGCTCGTGTAACAGGCGACGCGGGCACCCAACTGTCCCTTGGATGCTTGGGCGACCGCTGATGCCTTGTCGGCCATGAGGTTGGGGCTTTGCGTGCGATCCTGAATAGGGTACAGGCCGGCAGTGAGGTAGAGCGGTATGTCGATAGAATTGCGGATACGGTTGAGCAGGCCGTCGAGGCGTTCGTCGCTTGCGTCATCGAGCAGCATGATGAAGTGGTCTGTCGATATACGGGCGAGCAACTCGCCCGGTGCCAGCTCGGATTGCGCGGCTTGGTGCATGGAGCGCAGCACCCTGTCGCCGTGCTCGAAGCCGTAATAGCTGTTGATGTACTTGAAGTTGTCGATGTCGAAGACGAGCAGGCTATGCTGTTCTTCGGGGTGTTTTTTGAGTTCGTCCGACAGATCCAGCTCGAAGCGGTTGAAGGTGGCGCCGCCGGTAACGGGGTCGACGAATGCGATGCTCTCCAGTTGGCGCTGCTGACGCTGCTTGTAGGAAAGGAATACCATCATTCCGATGAAGAAGGTGGCGACTACGATCAGGAGGATCGCATAGAACAGCATGATGACGTTGGAGCTGTTCGCCGTGACGGCATCGGATGCGACGCTCGTGATAAGGTACCAGTCGTGGATGTCCTCGATGGGAGTGTAGGCTGAGAAGTAGGAAATGCCGTCGATCGTTGTTTCCATGAAGCCAGCTCGATTGGCTGCCACATCGTTGCGTAGCTGGTCGGAGGCGGCGGTGTGGCCGTTGGCGTAGAGCGAACGGAAATGGTTGTCGGATTCCCGATTGTAGCCAGGCTGGGAGCTGATGAGTACATAGCCCTCGCTGTCCACGATGTTCATGAACCCCTGCGAGGAGAAAAGCGAGAGGGAGCAGATGTTGTACATCTCGTCGGGCGAGTACTCCCGCTGCAGCGTGCCGATGATTGCGTCCTGCACCTTTAACGGCACGCTGATGACGAACAGGTCCTCTCCGGTGAGCCGGGATACGGTGCGGTTGGAGATGTTCTGCTCGCCGGCGAGCGCGAACCTGAAATAGGAGCGTCCCGAGATGTCAACGGTTCGTCCGTCGGGAAAGAGCGCGTTGCCGCTTACATCGGATATGAAGAGATCGGACGATGCTTCCTGGCCTACGTCGCTACAGAACTGCCGAAACGCTTCGTTGAGGGCTGCCGGGGAGCGGTCGGTCTGTCCTTGCAGCCGATCGGAGATATGCGCTGCGTCGATGTCGAGATCGCTTACCTGGACCTTCAGCTTACTTGCGATGACGTCTTTGTTTTGCGTGGCGATCTCGGAGAGGCTGACTTTTGCGTCCGAATTCAGCATATCCTGGACGTGGTTCATGAGGAAGGCAACGGCTGTTAGGAGCAGGGCCATAGCGACAATAGCTGCTATTTGCGCTGCTCGGAACTTTTTGTTGGATGTCACCATATTCTGCCCTCAGTCAGCTTGCTGCGGTTATGCATGGCAGCATCAGAATTTTCATTATACTTGTTTGAGTTAGAAAAGTCCGAGGGATTCCCGAAAGGGCGCGGTGCGCATCGGTTCGGCTTGCC
>NZ_JAVWUP010000300.1:0-2385 GCF_036667095.1 Gordonibacter sp.
CAGCTCCAGCTGGCGCTGCAGATGGTCTTCGATGGTGCGGCGTATCTGCGCGCGCTTGATGGCAGCCTCGGCCACATCGCCCACGGCCTCGCCCTTCTCCAGATACTCGCCGTTTTGGAACTCGATAAACTCTCGCCCTTCGGCGGTCTCGATGTTCGAGACAATCCACCCGGCCTCGTAATCGGAGTTCTCGTTGCTCTTATCGTACAGCGAGTCGCCCGTCTTCACGGTTACGGCCTTGCGCTTCTGGCTTCCATCTTTCTGGCGCACGTCGATGGTAACCTTGGCGTTGAACGGATGCGCCTTGGTTGCATCCAGCCGCACGTAAGCGCCGTTCATGTCTGCCTGCGATTGGATGGAGTCGACGCAGATGCCCTTCACCAAGTCGCGCTGGAACGCATCGACCGGCGTCAGGCGGTAGATCATGTTGTAGGTTTGCTTGTGGGTGGCGGAATAGCGCAGCACGAACAGCGGGTTCAGGCTCTTGATGGCCTTCTTCGCCTTTGCCGTATTGTCTACGCTCTGCGGCTCGTCGATGATGACGATGGGCTTGCAGGCGGCAACCACCTCTTGGGGCGAGCGCCCGCCGATAAGCTTCTCGCTGCGGCGATGGAACAGGTTGCTCTTGTCCTCCATCCCTTCGTCGTCGAACGCCTTGTTGAACGCGCCGATGTTGATGATCATCACCTGGATGGACGACGACGTGGCGAAGTTGCCCACTGGGCCCATGTCCTTCGAGTCGTAGATGAACACGTCGAGCGGGGTTCGGTCGTAGAGCGTCTCGAAGTGCTTGCGCGTGGTTTCGAACGACTTCATGATGCCTTCGCGGATGGCCACGTTGGGCACGACGATGCAGAACTTCGTGATGCCGTAGCGCTTGTTCAGCTCGTAGATGCTGCGGATGTACACGTAGGTTTTTCCCGTGCCCGTCTCCATCTCGATGGTGAAGTCGCGCAGGCGACCGTCGGTGGTTTCGCACGTTGGGGGAAGGCAGTTGTCCTCTTGGATGGCGTGCAGGTTCTCTTCCAGCTGCCGCGCCGAAAGGCGCAGGTCGTTGCCGTGTCCCACGGTGTCGAACAGCGCGGCCTGCCCGCCGTATTCCTCGCCGCTGATTAGCGATGCCTGGTAGGTTTGCGCCGTATTCGCAGTGAATGCGCTGCTGATGAACTGCTGACCGGTGAACAGGTTGACGGTTGCCTCGATGGCCTCCACCTGATGCTGCTGGTCAGAAGAGTACTTGAATTCGAGTTGGGACATGCTAGACCGTCCTCAGTTCTATCTCTAGGCCGCTTTTATCGGAGGCATGCTTGAAGATTTGCACGGCGTTGAGCTTGAGGGTGTCGGTGAGGATAGAGTCCAGCATGAATACTCGCCTGGGCTCGCGGTCGGCGATAGCCTGCAGCGCTTCGATGGTGAGGCCTTCGGACATGCAGCAGATAAGCTCGTCGGATGCGACGGAATAACAGGGATAGCCGGCGGCCTCCATCGGCTCAACAGGTAACGTGAGCTCCAGGCCCCACTTGAGCATCATCTCGAAGATGATATCCTCGTCGGTGCGGTCGTCCTTCACCACGTTGTCGACAAGAGTCATCTCATCGGGGTTGTTGATGCCCGAATCGTCGAGCTTGAGCACGCGGAAACCGATGTCGGGAATGGGTTTTGGCTCTTCGCCGAGTTTGAGCTGCTTGTTCTCCTCCTCGATTTCAGCTGCGATTTTCGCACCAGCACGCCGAATACGCTCTTCGCCGATATCACAAAGGGTGTCCCATTCGCCCGATGCCTTTTCTGGCAGCTGAACCAGAATGAAGTTCCGATTCCCGCCGTCTTCGGCATTCTTGGCCACAACCGCCTCGCCCATGCTTGCCGAGCCCGAAAAGAAGTCAAGGACGATAGAGTCTTCATCGCTTGCGATGTCAAGAATCCGTCTCATCAGACGAACTGGCTTCGGTGTATCAAATGGTGCATTGCCGTCAAAGAGTGCTTTGAGTTGCTTTTTGGCTTCATCTGTATGCCCGACTTCTTCATAGCCCCAGAGATTGGTGGCTACACGTCCTTGGGATTCGTCAAGGTAGCGTTTTCGGCGCATTCCTCCTGAACCTTTTCCGGTGAAGTACATCAAGGGCCAGCAGCCTTGGTCGTAGCGCTTCTGAGCTAAAGCTCTGGCTTGTTCTAGTGGGACCGCAAGCGCAATTCCCATAACGTTATCTCGAACTTCAGCTTCAGAGATTCCGCATACCGCCGCACGTTTGCCTCTATCGTTCAGATCTCGAAGCTCAAAAGGTGCCCATTTATTAAGGATGTCCAATAGGCCGGATTGTCCGACCCGCCAACATGACGATGTTGGCGGGTACATAATCTCGCCAGTAAATGGATGTTGAATACCGT
>NZ_JAVWUP010000301.1:0-2365 GCF_036667095.1 Gordonibacter sp.
GCTGCCGAGAAGCTTGCCTGGGTGGCTCCAAAAATGCTCTACGATGCCCTATCGATAAAGTAGGCAACCGATCAGTGATACCCAGAGAGTCCGCGAGATACGAAGGTGGCGATATCTCAAGCGGTGGCATGTTGTGGCCGCGGACGAAAGCAATTCATAAGAAGGCTGCGCAACGAGCTGGCGGCAGAAGGTGCGCGTAGCAGAGGTCAGGGCGGCGGGGCGCTCTCGCCGCCCAATGACGCTAACGGGGTGTTGCGGCCAGTTCGGCTAGGGCCTCGGGAGGCGTGAACGAACAGGTTCCGTCGCCCATTTCCAGCACCTCTACGGTATCGCCCGTGCGGATGCGGCCGTCCTTCAAGGCCACGAAAAAGATACCCTCGCGTGGGAAGATGCAATCGCCGGCAAGGTGGTAGATGGCACATTTGGTGTGGCAAACTTTGCCTATTTGAGACAACTCAAGTTCTACCTCGTCGCCGATTTTCATGCGGGTGCCCATTGGCAGGGAGAGGAGGTCGATGCCCTCCGTGGTCACGTTCTCGGCAAAGTCTCCCTCGGCCACGTCGAGCCCGAGCGCGCGGGCCTTCTCGATAGATTCCCAGGCCAGAAGCGATACCTGGCGGTGCCATTCGCCTGCATGGGCATCGTCGGCGATCCCATGGTGGGCTTGGATCTCGATGGCATCGGCGCACGGCGTCTTGCGCGTGCCCTTGCGCTTGGATACGTTGACAGACCGCACGCGTCCGCGTGCGGTAGACGCTGTGGTGCCGCTAGCTTCCTGTTCCATGGCTGAATCCCCTCATACGCAAAGTACAGTAAAACGCTAGGAATAAGCATAAGGCCCGTGGGGGGAATGTCAAGAACTTTATGTTCGATCATGGATAATAAACGCTTGCGCCTCGGCGCTTTCCGTGGAAAATCGTGCAGACGACCTGCGGTGGGGTATGCTTGGAGCCAACACGGAAAGGGCGGTCATCCTGCGGGTTGGCATGCAGAAACAAGCGAAGGGGCTACAGCGTGATCGATCGTTATACGCGTACCGAAATGGGCGCCATCTGGGAGCTTGAGAACAAGTTCAACATCTGGAAGGAAATCGAGGTGCTGGCCTGCGAGGCACAGGCCGAGCTGGGCAAGTCCGGTATCACGAAGGAGGAGGCCGCTTGGATTCGCGCGCATGCCGACTTTACCGTTGAGCGCATCGACGAGATAGAGAAAGTGACGAACCACGACGTCATCGCCTTCACCACGAACATGGCCGAGTACATTGATGCCGACGTGGCGCAGGGTCAGGAGCCGCCGAGCCGCTGGGTGCACTACGGCATGACATCGTCGGACTTGGGAGACACCGCACTGTCCTACCAGGTCACGCAGGCCATCGACATCATTATTGCCGACGTGAAGAAGCTGGGCGAGACGTGCAAGCGCCGCGCCTTCGAGTTCCAGGAGACGCTGTGCGTGGGACGCACGCATGGCATCCACGCCGAACCCATGACGTTCGGCATGAAGTTCGGCTCGTGGGCGTGGGCGCTGAAGCGTGCCCAGACGCGCATGGAAGAGGCCCGCGTGGTGGCCGCCACCGGCGCCATCAGCGGTGCGGTGGGCACGTACTCGAGCATCGACCCGTTCGTCGAGGAGTTCGTATGCGAGCGCTTGGGGCTTGAGGCCGACCCGCTGTCCACGCAAGTGCTGGCGCGCGATCGCCACGCGCAGGTGATGAGCGCGCTGGCCGTGACGGCTTCCACGCTGGAGAGCATCGCCATGCAGGTGCGCCTGCTGCAGCAGTCCGACGTGATCGAGGCCGAAGAGCCGTTCGCGAAGGGCCAGAAGGGCTCGTCGGCCATGCCCCACAAGCGCAACCCCATCACGGCTGAGCGCGTGTGCGGCCTGGCCCGCGTGGTGAAGAGCAACGCCCAGGTGGCCTTCGACAACGTGGCGCTGTGGTTCGAGCGCGACATCAGCCACTCGGGTGCGGAGCGCGTGGTGCTGGCCGACAGCTTCACCGCGCTGGACTACATGTTCGGCAAGATGCAGTGGATGCTCGACGGCTTGCAGACCTATCCCGCCAAGATGGAGCATAACCTGTGGCGTACCAAAGGCCTCATCTTCAGCTCGAAGGTGCTGCTGGCCTTGGTGGACACCGGCATCAGCCGCGAGGATGCCTACGTTATCGTGCAGCGCAACGCCATGAAGGTATGGGAGGACATCCAGAACGCCGTGGACGGCCCCACCTACCGCGAGAATCTGGAAGCCGACCCCGAGGCGAACCTCGCCGCTGAGGTGCTCGACAAGATCTTCGATCCTTGGGATTTCCTTGAGCGTAAGGATATCGTGTTCGATCGCCTGCAAGCGCTGGAGTTCTAGCGCAAGC
>NZ_JAVWUP010000302.1:0-2356 GCF_036667095.1 Gordonibacter sp.
GGTCTCCTTTCTTTTCTCTAGTATACGGTAATACCGTAATACTTTCAATCATTTCAGCGGGTGAAACCGCGCCTGATTGCCCGCCTGATTGCCCCTGATTGCCCTTTCAAGAAAACGTACATTCGCTCTTGACGGGCTCGCAGTCGGTGTTTATAGTGTGCATATCGGGTATATACACACTGCACAGCTAGCATCGCCTGCCGCGCAAAAGCAATAGCCCGACGGAGGGCGGCTAGGAACGTGCTCGCCTCCCTCCTGGACGTGTTGCAGGACGCTGCGACACGCCACCCGAGTGCGACGGGACGCCGAAGCACTCGCGCACCACCCGCTTTCCCACCGCAAAACCGCACGTCTTGCGCAACCGGAAAACGGGCCAAAACGAACAGGAGCACCGTGGACATCATCATCTCGAACGCAAGCGACAAGCCCCTCTACGAGCAGATAGCCTCGCAGATGAAAGGGTTGATCATGAGCGGCGTGCTTGCAGAAGGAGCACAGCTTCCGTCAATCAGGGTACTGGCCAACGACCTACGCATCAGCGTTATCACCACGAAGCGCGCCTACGCCGATCTTGAAGCGCAGGGGTTCATTGAAACCGTGCAAGGCAAAGGCAGCTTCGTTGCAGGTGGGAACCTTGAATTGGTGCGCGAAGAGCGTTTGCGCCAGGTGGAAGTAGCCCTCGAGCAGGCGGTCGACACAGCACACGCGGCGGGTATAAGCGCTCGGGAGATGCACGATATGCTCGATTTGCTTCTAGAAGACTGACACGGCAGCACCTTAGCCTCCAGCAGAAAGTGACGACTGATGAACGACCTACTTCATATTGCCAACCTAGAAAAGCATTACGCCGACTTCGATCTTGCCGGTATATCCCTCAGCGTGCCCGCAGGCAGCGTCGTAGGATTCGTCGGCAGCAACGGTGCTGGCAAAACGACCACGATCAAATCGATACTGGGATTGGTCAACCCCGACGGCGGCACCATCAAATTGTTCGGTGAGGACGTAACCCATTTGGCACCTTCACACCTGGCGACCGCCAAGCAACGCATCGGCGTGGTGTTCGACACGTGTTCGTTTCCCGAGGAAATGACCGTGGCCACCGTCGGCAAGCTGATGGCGTCGTGCTACCGCACATGGAGTGCACCTGCCTTCTCCACCTTCCTGCGCGCCTTCGAACTGCCCGCAAACAAGACGGTGAAAGAGCTCTCGCGCGGCATGAGCATGAAGCTTTCTCTGGCAAGCGCGCTTGCCCACAATCCCGAGCTGCTCATACTCGACGAGGCCACCGCAGGCCTCGACCCCCTCGCCCGCGAACAGGCGCTCGACACGCTGCGCCTGTTCATGAGCCATGAAGGCCGCGGCATCCTCATGTCCAGCCACATCACCAGCGACCTGGAGAAGATCGCCGACTACATCGTGTGCATCGACGAGGGCCGCATCGTATTCAGCGTCGAGAAAGACGCCATCACCGATATCGCGGGCGTTGCGCAATGCCGCGCTGCTGAATTCGATGCCATCGCAGACAGCGGATTTTTCGCTCCCCGCACCATGCACTTCGAGCGCGCGACCTACGGAACCACGGTACTCGTACCCGACCGGCTCGCGTTCAGCGCGCAGTTCCCCGCCGTCACCGTCGAGAGAGCCACTATCGATGCCTATATGTCTTTGATGCTGAAAGGAGAGGTCCGATGAAAGCCATGCTCTGGTCCGATTTGCTTGTTGCCAAAAAATACTTCGTTCAGCAGATTCTTCTTTGCCTGGTCGTTGCCGTATTCGTCTGCATTATGACAAGCAATCTTTACGTGGGAATGCCCCTAGCGAGCGTTATGATGCCCTTTTCGCTCGCATTCACCATCTTCGCCCTCGACGAGCGCGGCAATTGGGAGCAGTTTCGCCTGGCGCTGCCCCTCTCTCGTACAGACATCGTCCTTGGCCGTTATGCCAGCTTGGCGGTTCTTGCCCTGATCGGCCTGGTACTGGGCGCGCTCATCTTGGGCCTCGTCGTTACGGCGGCAATGCTCTTCCCGTCCATCCCCCAGCTCGCCGGACTTCTGACGACCCTCTCATGGCAAGGCATTGTGCTCGTTGCCGCCATTTCCATCGTCATCATTCTTGCGATGTTCTCGCTGACCATGCCGCTGGTCTCGCGCTTCGGCATGACCAAGGCCGTGCGGTTCGTGCCCCTGCTGGCCGTTGTCGGCATCATGGTCGTCTTCTCGCTTGGCGGAAACGATGAGATGTCCGTATTCGCGACGAACCTGGCCAACTTGCTTGCAACGCCGGGAGGCACCCTTGCCGTGGCCGGTATCGTGCTCGCAGCCGGATTGGCACTCTATGCCCTCTCGGGCGTCCTGTC
>NZ_JAVWUP010000303.1:0-2353 GCF_036667095.1 Gordonibacter sp.
GGTGTTCCTTAGGGGGTGTTCCTTAGGGGGTGTTCCTTAGGGGGTGTTCCTTAGGAACAACCGGACCTCCACCCAGAAGACCTACGCTTTACGCCTCCTATCGGGTGATGTGCAGTCTAGAAAAACCGATCGGAACCGCCCTTGCGAGGTTAAGGTACCAAAAGCCCTTCCCCACCTCACACGTCCGAACCGTTACGATTGTCTTCCGGGGATACGTTTTCCAAGCTGTTTGCCTATACTGTAGAGGCGACCTAGAGAGGCAAGAGCGAGGCAACATGCGGTGCATGGCCGCCCGCAGACGCCTCATGCAAGAAAAGAGGCAGACCATAGACGAGCGTTACCGAAACTATTCCATCCCCCTTCCCCCGTATGCCCTCCTCGCACTCGACACGCTGGAACGCGCAGGGTTCGAGTCGTGGTGCGTAGGCGGGTTCGTCCGTGATGCACTCTTGGGTCGACCGAGTGCCGACATCGACATCGCAACACAGGCAGGATGGCGAGACGTGCAGCGCGTGTTCGAGGCGCAGGGTTGCGCTACGCACGAGACGGGAGTAGCGCACGGCACGTTGACCGTGGTCGTAGACGACCATGCCCTCGAGATCACGACGTACCGAACCGACGGCGCCTACACTGACGCGCGCCACCCCGACGCAGTATCGTTCGTACGCACGATCGAAGAAGACCTCGCTCGCCGCGACTTCACGGTCAATGCTTTGGCCTACCACCCGACGCGAGGTCTTCTCGATCCCTATGAAGGCATCGAGGATCTGCATGCGAAAACGCTGCGTGCCGTAGGGGATCCGGCAAAACGCTTCTCCGAAGACGCGCTGCGCATCCTGCGCGGCTGCCGCTTCGCCTCGCAGCTTGGCTTCTCTTTGGAGCAGAATACTTATGCTGGCATGATGTCCTGTAAAAACCAACTGGCGCGCGTCTCGTCCGAACGCGTCACGCGGGAGCTCGAAGCGCTGCTGCTGGGCTCGCAGGTGCATGGAGCGCTTATGTGCACCGTCGACGTTTTAGCAGCAGTGCTGCCCGAGCTTGTTGCCATGAAGGGATTCCAGCAGCACACGCCCTATCATATATACGACGTACTAGAGCACACCGCCTACGTCGTGCAGAACACGCCGCCCTACCCGCTCGTACGGTGGGCAGCTCTTTTTCATGACATGGGGAAACCTGCCGCGTTCTTCCAAGACGCCAACGGTCAAGGCCACTTCTACGGTCACGCGAAGATCAGCAGGGAGCTGGCACGCGGCATCATGGGGAGGCTTACGCTCTCGCCCGCCTTCGCCGAACGCGTGCTGATGCTGGTAATACATCACGACGAGGTGATCGAGCCCACGCCGAAAGCCGTGAAGCGCGCGCTGGCCCGACTAGGTGGCGACATCAATCTGTTCCGAGCGCTTTGCGACCTGAAGCGCGGCGATGCCCTGTCCCAGGCGCCCCGATGCGCCGAGCGCACGGAACTCGCGAATCAATTGGAACAGGAACTTGCCCGCATACTTGCCGCCGACGAAGCGTTCACGCTGAAGCGGCTGGCCGTGAGCGGACGCGACATCATGGCTGCAGGCGCAGCGCAAGGCCCGACAGTCGGAGCGGCACTTGCCGCAGCACTTGACGCCGTCATCGACGAACGCGTTCCAAACGAACAGGCATCCCTGATTGCGTTTGTGAAAGAATGGCTGAAGAGCTGACACGCGCACAACGCTTCCACCACCTCTGCGCAACGACAGCGACCAAACCCCGAAGAAAGAGAAAATGTCGTTCGGAGGCCATCGTCCCCGCAGGCGGGCACCTCGAGTACCGCCAGGTTCGCGTCTTGCCCGCTGAGCAAAGCTACGCCTTTTGCCGTTGCGGCGAATCGGACAACAAGCCTTTCTGCGACACCCTGCATGTCTCGATCGGGTTCGGACGCACATCCAGAGACTAGGGAAGAGCCTGATCCAAGCAGCTTTCGCCACAGGCCACAACGCGTGGATCTCGACGAACGCTCCAGAAACGCAACCGAGCAGTCCTGGGATTACGCTCCAATTGCAGCGTTGTTTTCAATTTTTTCAAAAAAATGTACGATAGGCCTTGACGAAGAACGAACGTTTCCGTAATATACTCACTCGCGCTTGCACCTCGTGGTTGACACTGCGAGATGCACATCGGATAGCCGATGGGGTGTCGTCTAATGGTAGGACAGCGGCTTCTGGTGCCGTATGTGAGGGTTCGACTCCTTCCACCCCAGCCATTCGCTTGCGCGAATAACGATGTTTGATATGGCCCGGTCGTCTAGCGGTTCAGGACGCCGCCCTCTCAAGGCGGAGGTCGCCGGTTCGAATCCGGTCGGGACTACCACAAAACTTGC
>NZ_JAVWUP010000304.1:0-2353 GCF_036667095.1 Gordonibacter sp.
AGGTAAACTTAGATACCCAGCGAGAGTTGCTCGATACAGCACGCTAGAAGCCTCCGTTCTTGAAATAACCGTCACTCTCACAGCATCACTTCGTCCATCTTGTACTTCCAGTGGTAGACAATCGGTACAGCGTTGAGCATAGGCTTGCTGCATTTCGCCAGCGCACTCGGCTTCCTTCTCGGCTGGGCCATCGCCGCCACCATGACCGTGAACACCATTCACATAAGGGCAATATAATCTGCCTACCCGATCCACATGATCCTTCCCATGTCGGACGTGTCGTAGCCTCCAAGGGCGGCAAACTCCTCGCGCAGCATACCCGACTCCAGAATGCCCATCATCGAGCGCACCGGACGTGTATCGAAGTTCTCCCGCTTCACCACGAGATCGTAGCGCTCTTTCTGCAAGGGAACGAAATCGATACCCTCCACCTGCCGCGCTATCTTCTCGCTTCCCACCGCCACATCGCCACGGCCGCGTGCCACCATGCTGGCTACGGCGATATGCGACTGCGTCTCAACGCCATACCCCTCGATAGACGAAGGCTCGGCACCCAGGAGCCTGATGCGCTCGTCGAGCAGCACGCGCGAACCAGCACCCTTCTCGCGGTTGACCAGGCGCACGCCGGACTTGAGAAGGTCCTCCCAAGAGAAAAGGCCCTTCGGATTGCCCTTGGCTACGTAGAATCCCTGCATGCGGTAGACGAGGTTGACTACGACTACCGGCACGCTCGGAAGGAGCTTCTTTACGAACGGCACGTTGTACTCTCCCGTCTCGCCATCCCAAAGATGAGACGAAGCCACCTGAACTCGATCCTTGTACAGGTCCGTGAGAGCATCGTAGCTGCCGATGTAGGCGCGCAGCGACTCGATGCCTGTTTGGGCCACATAGTTCGAGAGTACGTCCAAGATGATGTCCTGCCCGCAGATCACGAACCGCTCCCTATCCTGCACGAGGGGCTCGCGGGTATCTGTGCCGTGCGCAGTCTTCGAGCGCGCTATGTAGCTTTGCACGTCGGCATAGGTGAAGCGCAGCTTCCTGCCTACCTTGTAGGAGTTGATCTCGCCTTTGTCCTTGAGGGCGTACACCGTGTTTCTGCCCACCTGCAGGATAGTGGCGACTTCATCGACGGTCAGGGCCTCGTCGTTTCTCATCATGTCTCTTTTCTGCGATCTGGGATGAAATGGGATGAACCGCAACGAAATCCTCTTGCTCACCCTATTTCGTTTTGTTGGAGCCGCATACATGATTATACTCTCGCAAGAATCTACCGGAAGGGGCGGTATGGATTTAGCACTTGCAGCACCGCTGCTGGCTACGCTCGTAACCGGCGTGGCGTGCGGCCTGTTGTTCAAAAAGTTCAAGGTACCTGCAGGATACCTAATAGGCGCGTTCGCAGGCGTAGCGGTGCTGAGCGTTTCAACGGGCTTCGTGTGGCTGCCCACCGAAACGAGGGTTCTCGTACAGATTATCGCCGGCGCCTTCGTAGGCTGCTCCATCGAGCGGAGCGACCTCGCACGTATGCGTCGCTTCACCAAGCCCATTGTGCTTATGTTGGCAACCTTCCTTGCGCTGAACCTTGTGCTGGGCTTTGCTATCTGGGCGCTGTCCCCGCTCGACTTGGTCACCTCACTCATGTGCGCGGTGCCGGGAGGCATCAACGACACCCCCATCGTCGCAGCAGACATGGGAGCCAATGCCCCCGCCGTCACCATCATGCAGCTTATACGGCAAGTGCTCGGTATTGGGGTGTTTCCCCTCATGATAGCTGCGTTCGATCGGTTGCGCACCGAGAGCGGCCATCCCGATGTGAACGCGCAGAGCCTCGGAGCGACCGACGAGAAGCGTACAAAGTCCAAACAGCGCTCGGCCGCCTCCACCGTCGCCGCACTCGCCGTGGCAGCCGCAGCCGGCATCCTCGGCAAGGCGACAGGTATCCCCGGTCTCACTTTTACCGCCTCGATCATGGCGGTGCTCGTACTGAAATTGGCCTTCGACTTCGCGTTCATCCCCAAGGGTGTGAAAAAGGGCTGCCAGTTGCTCGCCGGATGCTACTTAGGAACGCTGCTCACCGCCCAGGGGCTCGCAGGCCTGGCCGATCTCGCCGTGCCCGCCCTCATCCTCGTGGCCGGCTACACGCTCAATTGCTTCGCCGCCGGCAAACTGGAAAGCAAGCTCTTCGGTTACGGGCGCAAAGAGGGCATGCTCATCGCCTCACCCGCTGGAGCGTCGGACATGGCACTCATCCTGGACGATCTCGACGTCAAGAACACCGACGTCATCATCATGCAGGTGATCCGAGCTGCCTTCGTCATGGCCTTCTTCCCCCAGATTATCAACCTCATATGCTATT
>NZ_JAVWUP010000305.1:0-2353 GCF_036667095.1 Gordonibacter sp.
TACTTGTTTCGCATGCTGAGGAATGGTGGGTTTGCATTCCGTGATGTGGGGTTGAGGTCCTAAGGTGCCAAGGGTACCAAGAAATAGTTTCAGTGCTGCCACACAGTGCTGACGCAAAGGTAATTACGTCACAAATGAAAAATCTTCGTCTGGTTAATGATGAAAGTCGCTCGAAGATTCTTCAAGCGTACGGCGCCAATGCAGTCTGATATGCAGCGGTGCTTTCGCTGTTGCTCTTTACAGGGAAGGCTTAGCCGTATCATAAGAGATATATCATTCTATTGATACTACCCAATAGAATGATATACTGTAGTCTCAAATACAATAAAGATTGCTATTGATACTATAGGTGGTAACGTGGACTTCTCATCCTTTCCCGATAGCGGAAGATATTATGCTGGTAGCGAGCGCAAGAAGGGCGTAATCATGCCGGATGGCAGCTGCTACATGATCAAATTTCAGAAGGCCACTGCATTTGGCAAGCGCTTCAATCATGTATCAGAATACTTAGGCTCCCATATATTCGAGCTTGCGGGAATTCCCGCGCAAAGCACCTACCTTGGTACGTTCGGCGACGAACCTGTGGTGGCATGTCGCGACTTCAACACCAGTGAGGCGCAATTCGTTCCCTTCAACGATATCGGCGAGAGCACGTTGGAAGAAGATAAAGAATCCTACCAGTATGAATACGCCGACATCATGCACATGCTTCACGACAACAGCAAGCTTACCAATGTAGCCGAGACCATCGAGTTGTTTTGGCGTATGTATGTGGTGGATGCCCTCATCGGCAACTTCGATAGACATGGTGCGAATTGGGGTTTCGTGAAGAAAAGCAACGCGTATGCCATGGCCCCTGTTTTCGACAATGGCTCGTGCCTGTTCCCGAATCTGGTCGACGACGATGCAATTCTTGAGGTTTTGAAAGATGAGGATGAAATGCTCAAGCGGGTCTACGGTTTCCCCACCTCCCAGATAAAGCTTCGCGGCAAAAAGAGTTCCTATAGCCAGATTATTGCAAGTGGCTTGTTCTCCGAATGCAACGATGCATTGCGCTTCGTTATGGAGCATATTGTCCAAAGCGAAATAGAAAAACTTGTTGACGGCATTGCGGGCATAAGTGAGGTTCGACACGATTTTTACCAGCGCATGCTTGACCTTCGCTACCAGCTGATCCTGCAAAAATCGTACCAAACTCTTCTGCGAGGTAGGCTATGAGACACTCCACAACGAAGGGCGTAATCTGCCTCACCGATGAAGCAACGCATTTGGAGTACCACCTTGGAACGATTGGGTATACGGAGTACGAAGACGGCTCCTTTCGCTACGTCATTGCGCCGAATTACAGCGTGATAGCGCTCCTTCATCCGCCGCTCTTCCAGGGTATTCCCGGCGTTAATCTCGATTTGCACCGCAAAGAATACGTGCGGGAAAACCGTACGCCGGTCTTTGTGAGCGAACGCGCTCCTGCCGAGAATCGTGAAGATGTGCGCGAGCTGCTCGACATGCATGGGCTGGAGTACCTGAATCGCCTGGAGTGGCTCATTCGCACGCCCACGCGCTACTCGGGTGACAATCTGTACGTGATTCGAGCAGAAGAGGCAGACTTAAATGCCCCGGTCTTTGTGGGCGATCTCTCTGGTTTGGGTGCGCGTTCATCGCAGGCTACGAAAGCTTTGCTTGACATGATATGCAGGGGGAGAGTGATCCAGGGCGAAGGATTTTCGATCGACGACTCCAATCGCGCTGAATACTTTGCGATCTTGCATGCTTTATATGCGAAAGAAAAGTCCTTCATCGATAAGCAAAGACAAGCCGGTATCGAAAGGGCATCTGCCGAAGGAAAATACCAGGGTCGCCAGAGAAGGCGCCTTGACGAGATCGTGTTTGCTGACGTAATGGAACGCTATGATGCCGCAACTATCAATGCTGAGCAGGCGGCGAGGGAACTTGGAGTTAGCCGCGCAACTTTTTTTCGCCGATCAAAGGAATTCCACGAGAGTGGGCCGCGTTGACGGAGGGTTAAGGCAACGTTCGAGGGAGTAGCGGCACGCTTTATTTTGTGGGTCGAACCAAGTGATGCCTCTGCCCGCTGATCGCGTCCGTCGATGGTGGTGTCGTTCGCCCTGCGTTTGGGACTCCTCTTTTTGTTGCGCAGGGATGTGCTGTATCGAGTTCCTCCAAACGATTTGCCGGCATGAGTGGACAAACAAACTATATAGGGTCTGCTCCATAACAGGCCCTATTTCAGGCTTGCTGCAGACACCCTATCTCCTGTCAATAACAATGACCATGATTTCAGCGTCTTTATCGCCCACTGAATGAAGGCATGAAGAAGCCTCTCGAGCTTCTT
>NZ_JAVWUP010000306.1:0-2343 GCF_036667095.1 Gordonibacter sp.
GGCTGCACGTTTGCGGGAACCGTCATGCTGTTGTTTCTGCCGGCGGATGCCGATGGGCTGCGCTTGGTTGGTATCCTGCTGACGGGCTTTGGAAGCGCCGTTCTTTTGGTAGGCTTGGGGATGAAGTTTGCGCGGCTTGGGCCTCAGGCCCTGTTGGTGAACGTGGCGCTGGCCTTGCTGGTCGCCTCGCTTCTCGATAGTCTGCTCCTGGTCTTGCCGGGCGAGGTGCAGTCGATGGCGGTTGCCCTAATGCCGGTCGTTTGCATCGTTTTTCTCGTGTTCGGGCAGAGAGGCCCGCAAGATTTGTCCGACGTTCCCTGCGAGCGGGACGCAAGTAGCCGGAGCAGGCGCGGCTTCGTGGTGCGCGTGATCGCCCTGCCGCTTGCCGTCGGTTTGTCTTACGGCCTGATGCAGCGACTGACGGCAGGCTCCTATGTATTGACATCGGTAGAGGCGAATGCGGCCACGATCCTCTCGTTCTTCGTTTCGGCGGTCTTTATCGGCCTTGCGGCCTTGTTCTTCGAGCCAGCTCGCTTGACCAAGCTCGTCTGCTTTGCCGCCATTCCGCTCATCGGTATCGCGTTCGTCATGCTCCCTCTCTTTGAAAGCGCCCGCGAAGCGGCCCAATCAATCTGCATCGTAGGGTTCAACAGCTTCTATTTCATGGTGTGGGCGCTTTGGGCGGACGGCCGCGAAGGCGATGCCCTGGAGAAGCGATTCGCCCTGGGCCTTTTCGTGCTCGTGGCGGCAGAGTCAATGGGATCGGTTCTGGGACTTTCGATTATCGGGGTGTTGGGGGAGTCGGGGCAGGCGCTTGCTGTCGTGTCCCTGATCGTCGTGTACCTGCTGCTTATGGCGGGCATATTCTCCTTCAGTCGATCGGAGGGTGCTCGATCGCAGCAGCCTGAGGCTTTTAGCGCAAAAAGGGAGCCTTTGATGCCGGGTCTGGCCGATCGCGAACTTGTCCTCGAGGTGTGGGCGACCCGCTACGGGCTTTCCGCGCGCGAGACGGAGGTGTTCGCCTTGCTGGCCAAGGGACGCAACCGCGCTGCTATTTCCAAGGCGCTGTTCGTATCCGACAACACGACGCGCACCCACATGAAGAGCATCTACCGAAAGCTGGGCATCCATTCCCACCAAGAGCTCATCGACTTGCTGGAGCAGCAAGAGGGGAAGTCGGGCGAATAGCTGCTTCGGCAGTGAAGACGGGTTGGAGGGTGAAAAAGCGGCAGGCCGTCAAGGGAGGCCAACGGCCCGCCGTTCGAAGAAGGGCAGGTTTATGCCTCCGACTCGTTCAGGGCGTTCTCTGCGGCGCTGCGTCCGAAGGCGAGTGTCGCAAGGATGCCGGTACCCGTTCCGGGGTAGTACGATCCCATGAAGCCTCCCGCGACCTGGCCGGCAGCGTAAAGATGGGAAATGGCCTCGCCTTCGGTATCGATCACCTGGGACTTTGTGTTGATCTTGAGGCCTCCGAGGGCCCCGAGGCTGTAATCGTAACTGCGTGTTGCGTAGTAGGGCGGCGTGTCGATGGCCTCGAGCCCGCAGGCGCGGCTGGGGAATTGGCTGTCGGCCTTTTCGGGCGCGGCCATGTCGGTGTTCCAAGTATCGAGAGCGGCTTTCACGTTTTTGGAGGGAACGCCCATCTGGGCGGCGAGATCCTCGATCGTCTCGGCCTTAACCACCGACCCGTCGGCGATTTCCTTGGAGAAGTCGTCGCTCAGGGGGCTCACGCCGCCGACGGCCGCACCGGTGAGCGCCGCTGCCTTTGCGTCGAAGACACCCCACGCGATATGGTCCTCCTGGGCGAACACGTTGCGTAGCACCCAGGCGTAGTGGTCGGACTCGCTGACGAAGCGGCGTCCGTACTTGTTCACAAGGATGCCCGGTACTTCGGGCACGCCCGGAAGCGTCGGCGTTCCGCCGATGTTGTTGGACAGGCCGATGAAGCCGCCCATGCCGTCGAGGGCGGCACCGACCGACATGCCCATGCGGATGCCGTCGCCGGTGTTGGTGGCCGCTGTGAGCGCCCTCCCGTCCTTGAGGACCTGCACCATGTGGTAGTTGAAGGCTTGGGCCATCTCTTCGCTGCGGTCGTAGCTGCACGTTGCCAAGATGACGGCTTTCTTGCCGCGATAGCGTTTCTTGTCGTCTGCCAGCACGCCGGTGACGATGCCGTCGGCGTTCTGCACGAGGCGCGTGGCTGCTGTCTTGTAGACGAACTCCACACCGGTATCTTCAGCTGCCTTGAGCAGGGCGGCGACGTGGGCTTGGCCGTACATGAGGTCGTTCTCGTCGGTACCGGCAAGATGGATGCGGGGAAGCGTGACTTCGGCATCGACATTG
>NZ_JAVWUP010000307.1:0-2325 GCF_036667095.1 Gordonibacter sp.
CGGCTTCTCTTTATAATCTTTCATCCCCAAATCCGCAGGTTTATCCTGCGGTTATTCCAGCAAACAGAAAACTGAGGGATACGGCTATTATGATAAAAAGACCAGCTAAATAAAGTCAAGGGATAATTCGAGACTTTTTAGGTAGCACATTGACAGCTGAATAGGGGATAAAGAACGCATATTGAGACGGTTTTGAGCATGCTGTCGCAAGCCTTCGTAAAAGCTGTAGGCTAAAGAGGTTTGTCGAGGAGCGGCTAACTTTGTGCGATAGCGTTGTCCTTTTGCGATTGGACAGAGGGTCTTGGCTCGTAAGGCCGTTGTTCTTTCATGACAGCGAGTATTACACCTGCGAGCTTGCGAGCAACGCCTGACAGTGCAACGTAGTGATGCTTGCCGCGCGCCCTCATGGAGTCATAATAGTCACCGAAGTAGGGGTCATGCATCCTTGCAGTGTCAGCGGCGTTCATGAGCGCGTAGCGCAAGTAACCACTGCCTCGTTTGGACATATGCTCCTGGTCTCCTTCGAACTTCCCGGACTGACTTTTGGAGGCATCGATACCGGCAAACGCAATGAGTTTTTTCGGGTCATCGAAGTTCTCAGGAGCTCCCAGTTCTGCGGTGATGACGGCAGCGTTCACGGGACCTATGCCCGGGATAGTTTGAAGCAGCTCTCCTGGTGTCCCCTTGAGGATGCGGGCTATCTCAGCATCCAGGACAGCGATCTCCTTGCCGAGGTGTTCAACGAGGTTCACCATGTGCTTGAGCTCGAAGGCAAGGGCATTGGCCGCAAGCTCGACACCGACGGATTTCTTGGCGAGCGCCTTGAGATCCTCGGCTTCTGTGCGACCGAAGCGTCCACGACTTGCCACCCGTATGGTTTTGGTGAGCGTGCGGACGTCGGTTGTTGCGATAGCTGCTGGCGTAGCATAGTCTCTCATCAGGGCTTTCGCTGTTGCACTCTGCATGCCGCCTACCGCATGTGCAAGTTCCGGGAACAGCCTGTCTGCCACGGCAGTTGCCTTGTTTTTGAGCATGGTTCGCTCTTTGACGAGATGCATGCGATAACGCGTGAGTTGCTTGAGGCTATCTGACACTTCGGGTGTCATGCTTGTAGGGCCAAGCCGCTTGAAGCGGGCGAACTCTGCTATCAGAAACGCGTCGATAAGATCGGTCTTGGTTTTGCGGATCGTATCAGCCTTGCGGAAAGCATCGGTGAGCACCGGGTTTATAACTGCTACAGGATAGCCGTGGTCGGACAGAAATGAATAGGTAGCCATCCAGTAGTGGCCGGTGGATTCCATGGCGACGATACAGTTTTCGTCATCGATATCCAGTTCGCGAAAACGCTCGAGCAGCAGCTTGAACCCTGCATCGTCGTTGGTAAACGAGATAGCCTTTCCGTGTGGCGTACCATCTTCCATCCTTGCGGCAACGGTGTGGTCGTGCTTGGCGATGTCTATTCCTACGTAGTACAAGGCTTCCTCCCTAATCTCGCATAGCTTAGGCGAAGGCTTTTCTTCAGGCACCGCGACACGCAACCTCGTTGGATATACGACCCCAAACGGCCATCCAGCCTCATTCACGTCCTGTCGCGGGCTGGAGGCGCGATCCTTTTTGTCAAGGCTAAACCCCAGGATACAGCATGCGCCCTCCGCCCATTTACACGCTCTTTATCCCATATTTACTGCCTTGAGTAAAGAGCGCGGCCACGGCGTCAGATGTGATGGGTGCCACACCCAAAAACGTGGTAGAAAGAATATACGAGGATGCGGCCCTATGAGTGGTGTGGTTAAATTCAAGCAGCAAACAACTACTATCAAGTTTATTGAGGTCGCACGCCAACGTGCTGTTTTTACCCTACGCATGATGCAGAAATTACCTAAGCGCACTGCATTCTACCCAAACGCCCACCCAAGGCGACCTTCCCAACAGCATCGTGCACTACAGGCAAATAGCCAACTCCATTTAGGGTGCCAATCAAGTGCCAAACACCGAAAAGGCATAGACCCGCGCATGGTCGAAATGGTATAAATAAGTCTGATTTTGGGCTGGCCGAAAGGCCCTGGTCCACCCAAGGGCGGGGATTTTTTCCCCGCCACTTTTGTACCCAGGGGCATTAATTGGCAGAGCCTAGCGTTTTTATTGATGAATCGTCTTTTGGCCGAGAGGTTAGACAATGGCTAAACAGCACTCAGTAAATCCGAGCTCGACTTCTTCTTAAGCGTGCGCGACTTGAAGAAGAACTACTTGAAGCCCGCCTGCCATAAACGCCGTGGAGGGACGAAGGAAAATTCTGCATCAGGGATGAAAACATGGTAAGATACG